>CAZEYG010000260.1:0-3827 GCA_964516575.1 uncultured Defluviitaleaceae bacterium | reverse complement strand
ACGCTGCTCCCGAAAAATGCCCCATCTGCTCCGCCCCCGCTTCTAAATTTACAGAGCAGTCCGGCGCTCTTGTTTTTGCCGACGTTCACAAGGTAGGAACTGCTGCTGACTGTGACCCAGAGGTTGTCGAAGGTTTAAAACAAAACTTCCTAGGTGAATGTACAGAGGTAGGTATGTATCTTGCAATGTCTCGCCAGGCAGACCGTGAAGGTTATCCTGAAGTTGCAGAAGCATATAAAAGAATAGCTTTTGAAGAAGCCGAACATGCTGCTAAATTTGCTGAGCTTTTAGGTGAGGTTGTAGACGCTTCCACAAAGAAAAACCTTGAGATGCGTGTAGCCGCTGAACACGGCGCATGTCAAGGAAAGAAAGACCTTGCTACTAAGGCAAAACAGCTTAATTACGACGCTATTCATGATACAGTTCATGAAATGGCTAAAGACGAAGCAAGACATGGCCAAGCGTTCAAAGGTTTACTTGACAGATACTTTGGTAAATAATTAGTGCAATAAAATACAGTATTGTAGTGGCAAATATGCCATTAACATGAGGTGCTCCAAAGATTGGAGCGCCTCATTTTTTTAAAACCTAAAGCTCCCTTAAACTTTTAAAAGTATTTAAAAGATTCAGCTCGCCGTAACCCCAAACATTGTTAGGATAAGTAATTGTTTCACGCCTTATGCACCCACGAATTAAATAGTTCCTTGCAGTTATCGTATTTATAAGCTCTTTGTTTCCGTTGATTATACCCCATTGCAAAAGAAGGGCACAGGCACCTGTAGCGATAGCAGCCGCCACGCTTGTGCCTGTCATAGAGCCGGGCCCCGAAGGGTAAATTCCGCCGACAGCAACAGCCGGAGCAACTAATGTTGGAATATGACGGCTAAGGCTTTCATCACCCCTGGAAGAAGATATATATATACTGCCGTCAACGCTGTTGTAACCACCGCAGCAAATTGGGCTAAAGGATGTTCCAGGTATTGTGACGGTGTTGTTGGGGTTAGGCGTTAAGAAATAGGTATCAGGCTGGATAAAGTTACGAATAGGCAGCCAAGCGTTAAAATCGCCTTTTAAAATATTATCGCCATAAACTGTTATGGTCCATATACCCGGTGTCGGATCTATTATCTTTACATAAGTTATCTGATTATCCGAGCGCATAGCAGGGAAAGAATAACTTATCGATACGGTTGATTTTTCCAGTACAAGGTTTGCTTTATAAGACACTCCATCCTTAGCAGGCACCTTATTAACGGTTTCACCCGTTGGCGACGTAACAGAAACGGAGATTTTGTCGGGCATATGGTTTAGAATTACAACAATATACCCTGTTTCCTTTTCTCCTGATTTTATTTCGATTTTAGCGGTATCGTTTTCTTTTGCAATTCTGCCTTTATAATGGAGGCGTTCGTTGCTTTCGTTTCCTGCCGCTATGCATAATGTAAGGGCATTTCTTGTTGACAGCCTGCTTAAATATTCTTCAAACATAGAAGTGCCGTTATGTGCGCCGTAATTAGTACCCATTCCAATACAAATAGCCAAAGGACGGTTTAAACTTCTGGCTTTTTGTATTAAATATTGGATGCCAAGCATTACGTCTGTTGAGGTATACGCATTTTTAACGTTATCAGGCAAGCCGTAATACTTTTTGTAATATGCCTTAACCTGCTTAACCTTTACAATCAAAAGATCGGCATTAGGCGCAGCGCCTATAAACTGGCCACTTTCACGGCTTGCAGCTAATGAAGCCAGGAAGGTTCCGTGGCCGGTTTCATCCTTATGGGGCACCTCGCTAAAAGGATCCTCAACGTTTAATGAGCGGTTTATTTCATCGCTTGTAAATTCCGTGCCAAAGCAAAAGCCCTCCGGCGGCTTCCCTTGGATTGTCTGATCCCAAATGGAAAGTACCTTACTTCGGCCGTCCTCATAAATAAATGCTTTTTTGGTAAAATCAATACCTGTGTCGACAAAACCAATAAGAATGCCGTTGCCGGTTAAGTCCAAATACGGTTGATTTTGGACAGCTATAATCCCGGCAGCCTCTAGGTTTTGACGATCCATAAGCCCCAGTACCGAGGCATGTTCTATTAAAATAGCGCCCTGTACCTTTCTAAGAAATTCATCAAACCTATCTTCTCTGACATAAATAATAATGTAGTTATTATCTATTGTTCCGCATGTATTAATATAATCAGTGTTTTTAATAAGCTCTTCGATATAAGGCGTATACTGCACTAAAAAATCAATATAATCGTCAAGCATAGCCCCATCTAACGGGGTAGTTACTTTATTTGCCTTAACTTCGCTCATAGACTGCACCCCCAAAGTGCTAAAGTAGTTGTATTCCTTTAAAAAGTCCAAGCTGTTTTTAACACACAACTTACCATAACCCCATTCAGGATTTGGAAAATCTATGTTTTTGTCACGAACAGCGCCCAACTGCAAATAGGCTTTAAGGCGTTGGCCGTATAAATAAGGGTTGTTTCCCTGAACAATACCCCATTCCATAAGTAGAGCAGCGCCGCCGGCTACATGAGGCGCTGAGATGCTTGTGCCTGTAAAGCTGTTGTATCTTCCGCCCGGCGCCGGCACAACAATGTTGTATGCCGGGGCCACAATATCCGGCTTTATGTTGTTGTAATACCTTGTATAACCTCTTCCGGAAAAGGTGGATACACTGTTTATTTCAGAATTATATCCGCCTACCGTTATAACCTCGTCGGATGTGGAGGGGATTGTAAGGGTTGTTGTTAAGGTTGGTCTTAAGAAAGCCGTTTTATCTGTTACTGCTTCAGTTATAGGCAGCCAAATATCAAACCTTCCGTCAACTACGCTTACACCTGTTATTTTTAACGTCCAAAGGCCCGGGTCTACATATTTTTCCTTGCCGATAAGCTGAAAATAAATTTCCTGCTGGCCGTTATAAAAGCTGGGTTGGCCGTGGAAAACGTATATAACCGTATTACCTATGGCAAACCTTCTTAATAAATCGGTAAAGTTTACGGCACCTGTGCTTTTACCGTTTGGTGCAACTAACTCGAAATTAAATATATCAACAAAAGATTTCCAGCAAACCAAATAAAGGGACTGGATATTATTAGCTACGGTAAACTCTACATTTATTGTTTCCATAGTGTTTTCAAAAGTGTTTGAATAATGGTGGCCTGCTGCCCCTTCATTACCAGAGGCAACTACTATAACATTTTTCCAAATTTGAGAAACCTCGTCGATATATGTTTCAAACAACGACTTGCCGTCATGGGCGCCGTCATTTGTGCCGTAGCTGATGTTTATTGCAATAGGCATTCCCAGCTCAAGGGCTAGATCTATGCAAAATTTAAGAGCCCGCATCATCTCCGTTGTTCGGGCAAAGGATTGTTGTCCTTTGCGCCCAAGCTTTACGACTACAATAGAAGACTCTGGCGCCGCTCCTACATACAGGCCATTACTTGCCCGGCCGTTTCCTGCCGCCGCTCCCGCTACGGCCGTACCGTGGCCTAATGAGTCCTCCGTTGGCACAAGCGTATAACTTTGGCTTCCGAGAGCAAGCGCTGCGTTAATGTCTTCTCTTCTATATACTGAACCTTGCGTAAAGCCGGGGGGTGGGGTTCCCGAAATAGTTTGATCCCATATAGCCAGAATACGGGTTGTTCCGTCATCATTTATAAAATCCGGGTGGGTATAATCAATACCTGAGTCTATAATTGCAACTATTACGCCTTTTCCGCTTAGACTGCCGGTATCCGCCTGTTGAACGGCTGTTATACAGGAGACTGCCATGCTTTTGTTTAGCATAATTCCAAGGTTTTTAGGCTGTTCTAAGTATT
>CAZEYG010000259.1:0-3849 GCA_964516575.1 uncultured Defluviitaleaceae bacterium | reverse complement strand
ATAAAAAGAATTGCAAATTTTTTGTCCTTGTTATATAATAGAATTGATATATTTTTATGTATGACCTATTGGTAAGTTGGACGTAACTTTAAGCGAGGGCGCTATTATGACTAAATATAACTATATTGCAACAACGACTTTTGGCCTGGAAGCGACTGTAAAGCGCGAAATAAAAAAGCTGGGTTACGAAATAACAAACGTGTCTGACGGAAGAATTGATTTTACCGGAGGTATTGAAGTCATCGCAACAGCAAACATTTGGCTGCGAAGCGCCGATAGGGTTCTTTTAAATGTTTGCGAGTTTGAGGCATTTACCTTTGATGAACTTTTTGAAAAAACAAAGGCAATTGACTGGAGCGAATGGATCGATATTGACTCTAAGTTCACAGTAACAGGCAAGTCGGTAAAATCAACCCTTTTTAGCGTGTCTGACTGCCAATCTATCGTAAAAAAGGCGATTGTTGAAAGACTTAAGCAAAAATATAAAATTGAATGGTTTCAAGAAACAGGGGCAGAATATAAAGTACAGGTGGCTCTTCTTAAGGATAAGGTTACTTTAACTATTGATACAACCGGCCCAGGCCTTCATAAGCGGGGTTACAGACAGTTTTCCGCCGAAGCGCCGATTAAGGAAACGTTGGCAGCGGCTCTTATCAAGCTTAGTTATTACAAAAAAGACAGGTTGCTTTTGGATCCTATGTGCGGTTCGGGTACTATACCGATTGAAGCCGCTCTAATTGCTAAAAACATAGCGCCGGGCTTAACCAGAGGTTTTGTTTCTGAGAGCTGGCCTCAAATAGATAAGCAAGTCTGGCGGGAGTCCAGAGCTAAAGCATACGCTTCTATAGACGTGAATTTTAGACCTATCATTTTCGGCTCTGATATTGATGCTCAATCAATAGCGCTATCGAAACATAACGCCAGTAAAGCTGGTGTATCGGACTGTATAATCTTTGAAACAAAGCCCCTTAAAGATATAACCTTACAAGACAGCTATGGAATAGCCATAATAAACCCTCCCTACGGCGAGCGAATTGGTTCGGCGGCTGAAATCGAAGAGCTTTATAAGGAAATGGGTCAATTGTTTGTAAAAGATGAAACATGGTCTGTTTATGTTATAACATCATATGAGCAGTTTGAAAAGTTTTATGGCCGAAAAGCCGATATTAAGCGAAAATTGTTTAACGGAATGCTTAAAACAGATTATTACCAGTTTTTGGGGCCAAAACCTAAAAAAGGTTAAAACCTAAATATGACTAATAGTATTAAACATTTTGCAACTGTATATTTCTTTATAGTTTGTTTGTTTTATAATATTATATTCAATGTTATATTACGTTCGGCAATTAAATAAATCACCTTTCTTGCCAACCTAACCCTTTTTAAGGGGTATATAATATTGTAATGTATCAAATTACTAAAAAGGGGTGAAATATTGTTATGGACAAAGCAAGTTTAAAAAAAGTAATCGGGGAAAATATTCGTATTGCACGTATTAAAAAAGACATGTCTATCGATGAACTATCTGAGCTTTTAGACCTTACTCCAGGCTTTGTAGGGCTAATTGAGCGAGGCCAAAGGGGAGCTACGGCATACACCCTTCATAAGTTGTCTGAAATTTTTCAGATTAAAATTGACACCTTTTTTAACGAAAGGTTTGATGGATTACTGGTAGAGGAAGAAGACCCGGCTAAAATAAAGCGTGAAAAAATAAGCACAATATTGTATGATTTAGAGCCCTCCGAACTTGATTTCATAATTGACCTGATAAAGAGCCTAAAGCAAATGCAAAGCAATTCACTTAAAAGCGCAAGCAAAAAAATATCTTCCCATTCCAGCCGTTCGTATCAGCCGTTAACTTTAGATGAGGATGAGTAAAGCTAGTGAGTCCTTTGCCCCATAAAATGAAAAAAACGCTAAGTTTAATGCGGCTTTTTTTGCTTGTGTTAAACTTTTTTGTTTTTATACAATAAAACAGCCTGCAAAACGGCTAACGTTTCGCAGGCTTTATCATTTCGATTTTTCAATGAAACATACTGGATACTAACGGCCTACAAGGATTTTAGTAAGAGGTGAATCAATGGGCAGAATAATCGTTTTGTCGCCGGTCATCGTGATTTTAAGCGCATCAAGGGTACGCAAAAATTCATAGAAGGCCGCTCGTTCCTCGCCGCTATAGGCTTCTGCAAGAATACGCATATATTCGCTTTCGCCCTCGGCTACTATTTGAGCAGCAGTAGCTTTTGCGGCTGATTCGATTTCAATGCTTTCTTTATTGATTGTGTTTCTGATTTTGTCCGCCTCTTCTTTACCTTCGGCTCTGTATTGAGCCGCTATCTTTTCACGCTCGGAAATCATACGTGTATAAACGGCGTTTTTGTTGTCTGTAGGTAAGTCAAATTGTTTAATGCGAATATCTGTTACCTTAACGCCGTAATATTCCATTTGCGCCGCAACGCTTGTTATAAGCTGGCTTTCTAAATCCCTGCCACGCATACGGATTATTTCCATCTGCTCGATTGAGCCCAGAAGGTTTTTAATAGCGTTATAAACCGTGGCGTCAAGGCGCCGCTCCGCTTCCCCTTCTGTGCCAGCTGTTTTTAAGAAGGTAAGAGGGTCTACTATTTGCCAAACGGCGTAACTGCTTACCGTCATCGCCTTTTTATCCAGCGTTAAAACGTCGGAAGGGCTTAAGTTATAGATAATTGAATTGTTGCGGATATAGACTGTGTTGTCTATAGGTAGCTTAAAATACAAGCCTGGTTGTGTATAAACCTCTACAACCTTGTCGAAGCGGATAATCGAAACGCTGTAGTTTTCTAAAACCGAAACCGTAAACATCCTAAAGCCTAAAAATAATAATATTAAAAGAATAATAAGCAAAGATAAAAAACCAAGACCTTTTCTGTCTTTCTTGGGCTTTCCGTCTTCCTTTTGCTCGTAAACAACCTCCATGATTATCCCTCCTTCTATTCCAAATTAAGCAGCTTTAAAGCGCCGTTGCCGCTGTCTACATAAACCTTAACGCCGGGTATTACCTTTTCAAGAGTCTCCAAATACATACGTGTTTTGGTTATGGCAGGGTTTTTATAATATTCGTTAAACATGTTTTCAAACCTAGCTACCTGACCTTTAGCCTCGTTTATACGTGCCAGCTTTTCGCCTTCTGAAGCTTTGACAATAGAGTCGGCGCTTGCTCTGGCAGAAGGAATCCTTTGATTATATTCCTTTTCAGCCGTATTAATCTCAGTTTCTCTTTCTTGTTTGGCGTTTTCAACGTCCTTAAAAGCGCTTGTAACGTTTTCCGTAGGAGGGGTTGCGTCTTGGATCGTAATGTTTGTGACGTTAATACCTATGTCGTATTGCTCCAGCTTTTTAAGGATTTCTTCTTTTATACGCCCTTGAATTTCGGTTTTTGCTACCGTAAGAACGTCGTCTACGTTATAGCTGCTGACGACGGTTCTTGCTTCGGCTTGAAGAGCGTTTCTTAAAAGCTCGTCGGCGTCAACAGAGCGGTATAAATACTTAATCGGGTCGGATACCTTATACTCCACGTAAAAGTCAATCATAACAAAGTTAAAGTCCTTT
The DNA here is from genome assembly GCA_964516575.1 of uncultured Defluviitaleaceae bacterium. Taxonomy (GTDB): domain Bacteria; phylum Bacillota; class Clostridia; order Lachnospirales; family WRBF01; genus CAZEYG01. The sequence continues at coordinate 261 of CAZEYG010000259.1, read as the reverse complement.
GTTATCATAAACGATTCGTTTTCGATGTTTTCGTAGTGGCCGCTTAGTGTTCTGTAACCAAGCTCCATGCCTTTTGTCACCATGCTGACCTTATACATCTGCTGGATAAACGGTATTTTAAAATGAAGCCCGGCCGGCTTAACAGAAACAGCCTTACCGAACTGGACAATAACGGCCTGCTCTTGCTCGCTTACCGTATAAACCGATGAAAGCACGGTAAACCCAACGATAAGTAATAAGAGCACAAAACTTACAATGGCC
>CAZEYG010000258.1:0-3861 GCA_964516575.1 uncultured Defluviitaleaceae bacterium | reverse complement strand
TTTTAACCTGCTTATTTACTGACTGTCATATAATCTTTTTCTTCAAGTTCAATAAAAACACAGTCGTTTGAATAAGTTCTTTCGGGCAGAGTTATAAGAACGTTAACGGGGCTTCCGTCGGCAGATATAGGCGAACCGTGGATTACACCGGCCTTCAGCTTAACGAATGTTCCTTTTGGGACTCTAAAAAGCCTTGTTTCCTCCAGCTTTAAAAACCAGAAGGGGGGAGCGGCGAAAATGTAAACGTCTCCGTCTAAGGGCAAAATACCTTCGCAAGTATGGTTGTGGTATTCAACGGCCTTGATTGTATCAACATTTCCGCAAACCTTTGCTATGGAAATAGCTGAGTTGCAGCTTCCGGTATCCAGCTTAATAGCGTCAGGGAAGAAACCTGAATCGGTTTTTTTGCCTGAATAAGTATCACTTAAAGTCAATAAATCCTCAAAATCCCCTAGCTTCTTAAAGCTGTCTCTGTTTAATTCCTCAGCTTTTAAATGTAACATAAAATTGCCTCCTTTATTTAATCAGAGCCGTATAATACTAATCCTAGATTAAAACATAGAGTGCAGAGGGAAGCCGAACGCCAGAGCCGAACGCTAGAGCTGTGAGGCGCTTTGACCGATAGCAGTCTATGATTTTAATCAGGATTGGTATAGCCGGCTTTACAATATTGGATTCAGTAAATTTATACCATCCGGCATTTACATATTTATTTAATAATTTTTCCTTTTTTGCCGATACTAGTTAAGGAGATAAACTCTATGTTTGGTTCCGATATAGGAATAGATTTGGGCACGGCAAACGTACTTATATATATTGACGGGCAAGGCATAGTTTTAGAGGAGCCTTCTGTTGTCGCCGTAAACAAAGAAAATAACCAAATCCTTGCCGTTGGCGACGACGCTAGAAGAATGCTTGGCCGTACCCCAGGTAATATCATCGCTATACGCCCTCTTTCCGAAGGGGTTATTTCAGACTTTAATATGACAGAAAAAATGCTTAAATATTTTATTAACAAAGCAACCGGCAAAAGCACGTTTTTTATGCGGCAGAAACCCCGGGTTTGTATTTGTATTCCCAGCGGAGCAACAGAAGTTGAATGCCGTGCGGTAGAGGACGCAGCTAGGCAGCTTGGCGTTAGAGACGTTTATGTTATAGAAGAACCTATTGCGGCGGCTATCGGCGCAGGTATTGACATTTCTAGAGCATGTGGTAGTATGGTAGTAGATATTGGAGGTGGTACTACAGACGTATCAGTTATTTCCCTAGGCTGCACAGTCGTCAGCGAATCTCTAAAAGTCGCTGGACATCACTTTGATGAGGCGATTATAAGATATATGAGAAAAGCGCATAACCTACTAATAGGCGAGCGCACGGCTGAAGACCTTAAAGTAAACATTGGTTCGGTCTATACCAGAGCAATGCCTGTCTCCATGGAAATCAGAGGCCGTAATCTTATTACAGGCCTGCCCAATAACATCATAGTTTCATCAGATGAAATGTGGGATGCGCTTTATGAGCCGATAACAAGCATAATCGGCGTTGTCTGCTCAGTGCTTGAAAAAACCCCACCTGAGCTTGTTTCAGACATTGCCGAAAGAGGTGTCGTTATGACTGGCGGCGGAAGCCTGTTATACGGCCTTGATAAACTGATTAGCGACAAAACCGGAATAAACGCAGTAATTGCCGAGGACGCTTTGTCATGCGTGGCTATTGGCACAGGTAAGTATATTGAATATGCTGCAATGCATAGTGAAATAGATTTTTCAAGGCAAAGTCCTCGAAGAAAATATAGGAGGTAGCTTATGATTAAAGGCTTATACACGTCCGCCTTGGGTATGACAACACAAATGAGCAAAATGGACGTTGTTTCCAACAATATTGCCAACGCAGGCACAACAGGTTTTAAAAAAGACACTGTTGTTACAAGAGCCTTTACTGAAGAACTTATGGAAAGGCTTAACGACAAAACAGACGTTGAAAACAGCAAAAGAATCGGCAACGTTTCTCAAGGAGTTTTTATAGACGACGTATACACAAATTTTAAAAGCGGTAGCTTGCAGCAAACTAACGGCACTCTTGACTTAGCTATTACCGGAAACGGCTTTTTCACTGTTACAACCTTAAACAGGGATAATTCCGAAACTACTAGGTACACAAGAGACGGATCCTTTACTCTTGACGCAAACGGAGTTCTTAGAACTAAAGACGGCCATGCGGTTATGGGTGAGAACGGTCAAATTACAATAACCGGAACAAACGTTGTGGTTACAGACGACGGAAGCATCTATTCAAACGGCACTTTAATCGACAGGTTTGCTATCGTTGATTTCACAGACACTCATTCACTTAGAAAATACGGCTCAAACTTGTATAACACTACGCCCGAATCTGTTGTTGGGCCCTTTACCGGCACTGTAAGTCAAGGCTTCCTCGAAAGTTCCAACGTTAATTCGGTTAATGAAATGGTAGATATGATTACCGTTTCAAGGACTTATGAAGCTAACCAGCGGCTGATTACAATTCACGACATGATTCTTGGCAAAGTAGTAAATGAAATAGGCAGAAAATAACCGATTAAAATTTATTGGGAGGTATGCGCTATGATGAGGTCCCTTTGGACTGCGGCATCAGGCATGACAAGCCAGCAGCTTAACGTAGATACAATTTCCAACAACCTAGCTAACGTTAACACAGCAGGTTATAAAAAAGAAAGAGCAGAATTTAAAACCCTTTTGTACGAAACAATGCAACAAGCCTCTGCTGACCCGGCTAACCCACAGGGGCGGCCTGTTAACCTACAGGTAGGCCACGGCGTTAAGCCCATAGCTGTCAGTAGGATGTTTACAGTTGGTAATATGCAAAAGACCGACCACAAGTTAGACTTTGCTATAGAAGGCCCAGGTTTTTTCGTTATTAGAAAATTTAACGACGAGCTTGGTTATACAAAAGACGGTACATTTAAAATAAGCATTTCAGGCGATAACTATACTCTCGTTACGTCAGAGGGTTATCAGGTTCTTGGAGTTGACGGAGAGCCGATTACTATCCCCGTTGACGTAAAGATTGCTGATTTGATTGTTGCAGAAAACGGCGAGCTTGGATACATGGCTGCCAACAACGAAATTGTTCAGCTTGATACCCAATTTGACATAGTTCAGTTTGTTAACGAGCAAGGTTTGCTGGGAAAAGGCAGCAATCTTCTCCATGAAACACCGGCTTCCGGCCTTCCTGTCAAAGAAAGCGACGGAACCGTTACAACACAATCTAAAATTGTGCAAGGCTCAATCGAGCTTTCAAACGTTCAGGTGGCTAACGAAATGGTTGAGCTTATAATCGCCCAGCGTGCTTATGACCTTAACTCAAAGGCAATACAAACATCAGACGATATGTTGTCTACTGCAAACAACCTAAAACGCGGTTAAACCGGGAGTGATTAACTATGGAAGTTAACAGCATTGTATCGGGCGCTTATATAGCCGAAAAATCTACCGAGCTAGCAAACGAGCAGTCTAAGGTTTCCTCCTTTCAAAACATCTTTGAACAGGCGCAGAGCACTAACGACAAAAAGAAGCTTATGAACGCCTGCGTTGAATTTGAAGGATACTTTATTCAGATGATGTATAAGGAAATGAGGAAAACCGTAAACTCCGGCAACAACATATTCCAAAAAAGCTACGCTCAAAAAATATTTGAAGAAATGCTTGACGAGGAAGTTTCAAAACAATCTGCCAGAAGTGGTGGCGTAGGTCTTGCAGGTTTCATGTATAAGCAGCTTTCCAGAGATCTGGAATAGAACATAATACTATCAAGAGAGGTGGAGGGATAAGGGCCCGAAGAAACCCAGCAACCGGCTTTTGC
>CAZEYG010000257.1:0-3871 GCA_964516575.1 uncultured Defluviitaleaceae bacterium | reverse complement strand
AAACATTCAAAGCCGATTATATATCTGTTATCCTGGTTTTTAGCTGGGGTTATCGTTTTAACAATTATTTCTCCGCCTCTTTTAAGCGTAAGTGTTACAGGTTTTCCGCCGCTTTCATTAAGCTCAAAAGATAAATCTTCAAATATATTTATCCTTGTGCCGTTAATTTTTTGAACCTTGTCGCCCTTCTGCAAGCCAGCGGCTTCTGCCGGGGAACCTGGCAAAACTCTTGTAACAACCGTCTCCACATAACCGTTTATCATCGTCAGCCCTGCAAATATTATAAAGGCAAGCAAAAAATTCATTAAAACACCCGATGACATAACAGTTATCCGCTGTTTTACTGTTTTGTTGTTAAGGGCTCTTGAGTCATGAATGTTTTCATCCTCCCCTAAAAGCTTACAAAACCCGCCAATAGGCAGCAAGCGAATAGTATAAAGAGTATCTTTTTTTTGAATACCTAACAGCTTAGGCCCCATGCCTATTGCAAATTCCTCAACCAAAATCCCGCATTTTCTTGCGGCGATAAAGTGACCCAATTCATGCACAAGCACAATCACGCCAAAGATTAAAATAGCAATAATAATTGACAAGGCATAACCTCCTATAAAATTTTCATGGCTTTTTCCCTTGCCCAGGAATCGGCCTCTAAAACATCATCAATTGTATAATCATTCTTAACAGTATATGCGCCCATTACCCTTTCTATTAATACAGGTATTTGCATAAATCCAATATCCTTGCGTAAAAATCTTGCAACAGCTATTTCATTAGCAGCATTCAACACGGCAGGCATAGTTCCGCCTGTTTTAATAGCCTGAAACGCCAAGTCAAGGCATGGAAAGCGGCTTGTGTCAGGGCTGTCAAAAGTTAGCTGCCTTATATCCAAGAAATTGATTTTCTTTAAGTCATTTTTAACTCTTTCAGGATACGTTAGAGCATATTGGATTGGAACCCGCATATCCGGCAGCCCAAGCTGCGCCATTACGGCGCCGTCCTCATATTCAACCATAGAATGAATTATGCTTTGGGGATGAACAAGCACATTGATTTTTTCAAGAGGCAAAGAAAAGAGCCATTTAGCTTCTATAACTTCCAAGCCCTTGTTCATAAGCGTAGCAGAATCAATAGTTATTTTTTTGCCCATCGACCAGTTGGGATGAGAAAGAGCATCTTTAGGTGTAACTTTTTCAAGCTCTTCTTTAGTCTTATTTAAAAATGGGCCACCTGAAGCAGTTAGATAGATTTTTTCAACAGCGTTTCCGTCATTACCCTGCAAGCATTGAAAAATAGCCGAATGCTCACTATCTACCGGCAGAAGGTTAACCTTGTGTTTTTCGCATTCATTCATTATAATCTTTCCTGCCGTAACAAGGGTTTCTTTATTGGCAAGGCAGATGTTTTTTTTTGCTCTTATAGCATGGATTGTAGGTATAAGGCCAACATTTCCAACTACTGCGTTTACAACGGTATCTATACCTTCATATGTGGCGGCTTCTATTAACCCTTCCTGCCCCGCCAAAACTTTAACCTTACCGCAAAGCTCCTTTTTAAGCTTTGCCGCTTCCCTTTCGTTAGTAACCGCTACCACCTTCGGAGAAAACTCAGTTATCTGCTTTTTTAAAAGCTCTAAACTACTATTCGCAGAAATAACGGCTACTTCAAAACCACCTATACTTTTTACGGTCTCAAGAGTTTGGCGTCCGATAGAGCCGGTACTCCCTAAAATACCAATACGCTTCATAATTCACCACCAGCTATATTATAAGCATAAGAATAAAAACGCCAGGCGCCGTAAACATTACGCTGTCAAACCTGTCTATTACGCCGCCATGACCGGGTATTATTTTCCCAAAATCTTTGATTTTAGTGTGACGTTTTATAGCCGACGCCGCTAAATCGCCAAATTGAGCAAAAATTGCGCCTGTTGCCCCGATAATTGTAGCAGCCACCAAAAAATTAACCTCTGTTGTTATTGTAACTAGATGGGTCACTATATAGGCAAAAATAAAGGCTAATAATGCACTAAATAAAACGCCGCCTATTGCTCCCTCAACAGTTTTTTTAGGGCTAAGAACAGGCGCCAGCTTGTGTTTTCCAAGTAAGGTTCCGGCAAAAAACGCCCCCGAATCACAACCCCAAGCACATATAAATATAAGCCAAATAAAATATTCGCCAAAGCTCTGCTGCCGAACCATATAAACAAAAGAAAGCAACACCGGCACATAATAAAAGCCAAATATTGTAATAGCACAATCAATTATACTTACGGCCTGGTTGAAAAAAACCATAAAAACCAAAGCAGCCAGCAAAAAGCCTGTACAAATTATGAGCAAATAAGTACTGTTTAAATTCTGGATAAAGAAAAAATAGAGAAAAGCAAACAAATACCCTACAAAATGAATCGGCAGCTGCTTTGTGGAGAGGGCGCTGTAAATTTCCGCCATGCCAATTAAAGATACTATAAAAGAGGCAAGCTGTAGTGGTATTCCGCCAATAACAATAAAGAAAATCAAAATGGGAATGCCTATTAAACTGGTTATTACCCTTGTTACCATTTATGTCACCTCAATACTTAATATCTGCCGCCAAAACGTCTCTGTCTGCTATTATAGTCAATAATTGCATCTTTTAAATGCTTTATATTAAAATCAGGCCATAAAATATCTGAAAAATAAAATTCAGTATATGCCAACTGCCAAAGCAGGAAGTTACTTATTCTAAGCTCACCGCTTGTTCTTATCAAAAGCTCCGGATCCGGTATTGCTTTTGTATCAAGGTAAGTTCTTATGGTTTCTTCGTTAATATCATCCGGGCTTAATCCGCCGTCCTTAACATCCGCCGAAAGCCGTTTAACAGCGCGTAAAATCTCATCTCTACCGCCGTAATTTAATGCAATGGCAAGATGAATTCCTTTTTTGTTTTCAGTTGTATTTTCAAGATATTGTATTTTTTCCTGTAAATCTGAGTCAAGGCGACTTCTATCGCCCAAGATTGTAATACGTGCGTCGTTTTTCTTCGTATCCTTAATGTATTGCTGTATATATTCACGCATAAGTTGCATGAGATAACTTACTTCGTCATCACTTCTGCTCCAGTTTTCGGTTGAAAATGCATATACGGTTAAATATTTGAGACCTATTTTTTCAGCTTCCGTAACTAAGGCTTTTAAGGCCTGAGCTCCGGCTCTATGTCCGGCGGAACGGGGTTGCCTCCTATTAGAAGCCCATCTGCCGTTTCCGTCCATTATAATTGCAATATGTTCCGGCACAGCTTGCAACATATCCTTGTTTTGCACGGTTAACCTCCATTAATAATCAGTAGCGGAACAAAGATATGCTCCGCTACCAACAAACCTAAATCATAATGACATTATGTCCTTGTTTTTAGCTTCAATTATTTTGTCAATATCTGTAATACTCTTGTCTGTTGCTTTTTGAATCTCATCCTCAAGCTGCTTTAGCTCATCCTCGGTTATTTCGCTTTTTTTCTCCAGCTTTTTAAATTCGTCTATACCGTCACGCCTTATATTTCTAATAGCTACTTTGGCGTCCTCGCCCTTTTTCTTTATGTCCTTAGTAAGAGCCTTTCTGCGTTCTTCCGTAAGCTCAGGAAAAACAAGGCGTATAACCTTTCCGTCGTTAGTTGGATTAATACCCACATCGGATACTTGAATGGCCTTTTCAATTTTTTTAAGAAGGCTGCTGTCCCAAGGCTGAATTTGTAAAAGCCTTGCCTCCGGCACAGTAATGTTGCCAACCTGGTTAAGGGGCATCATGGCGCCATAATTTTCTACCACAATTTTGTCTAAAACATGAGGGCCACTGCATCCAGGGGAGAAAATTCCTGGCCTGTTTCCCATTGAATATCT
>CAZEYG010000256.1:0-3873 GCA_964516575.1 uncultured Defluviitaleaceae bacterium | reverse complement strand
CATATTATACCTCTTTATTATGCTTCATACCAAGAATTACATTTTCAATAGCAGTTAATCAGAAATAAGCATAAAATACTTGTCTAAGCCTGACAATCTATTTCGTAAGTATGCCCTGGTTTACACAAATTTTACATTCCCCATACGTTTTACTGATTTTTTGGTGCTTCCTGTTGCCTGTAAAATAATAGTGTACGGAAGAAAATCTGATATTACATAGTTATGAGGAGAATGAACATGAAAAAAGCATTTGCAATTTCATCAGTATTACTTGTACTCTTACTTACGTTGGCAGCTTGCAGCGGCACAGAAAGCAGTGGAGTAACAAATCCTTCAAGTAGTCAAACGTTAAGTGCCACCCCAACGGGTACTCCTGAAGCCACACTTTCCGGCGTTGTGAAAACCGGCGGCTCTACCTCGGTGGAAAAGGTTATGAATGCACTGATTTACCAGTTTGGTGATGACAACAAAAATGTCACTATCAACTACGAAATGAACGGTTCCGGCGACGGCATTAAAAACACCCAATCCGGTCTTTATGAAATCGGTCATTCCAGCCGGGAGCTTAAAACAGACGGAAGTGAAGATGGACTTGACGCTACTGCCTACGCCATAGACGGCATTGCAGTTATCGTTCATAAGAACAACAGCGCCACTAACCTAACTAAAGAGCAAATATTTGGTATCTACACCGGCAACATCACCAACTGGAAGGATGTCGGCGGTAAGGATTCCCCCATTACCGTTGTGACCCGTGAATCCGGCTCCGGCACACGTAGCGCTTTTGCCGAAATCATTGGGCTTGAAAAGAAAAAAGACGGCAATGCAGACCCTGCAACTGCCATTGTAACTAATGCCAATGAGCAGAACAGCACCGGCGCTGTGCAGACCACTGTCTCACAAAATGAAAACGCCATCGGTTATATGTCATTCTCTGACTTTGACTCTGCAAAGGTTAATGCTATGAGTTATGAGGGTGTTGCCATTAGCAATGAATCACTCATAAACGGTACATATAAACTAAAGCGCGAATTTTGGCTCATAACCAAACAAGGAGCAACCCTCTCTCCCGCCGCACAAGCTTTCATTGACTATGTGATGAGTGCAGACGGTCAAGCAATTGTAGCAGAGAACAAACTCTTGCCGGTGAAATAAATATGAAAAAACAGCTATCAATCAAAGATGATGGCCGCAAAGTCCCCACTCTCTTAAAAGTGGGGGCTTCGGGAAAATCCGCCGTTGAAAGAGTCATGGCGGTTCTTTTCCTTATTTGCGGATTTACAGCGGTGGCAAGCGTTATACTCATCACACTGTTTATGATACTAAACGGTGGCCCCGCTATTTTCAAAATAGGGGTAATTGATTTTCTGCTCGGTACACAATGGGTTCCGAATTCCGGGAACTATGGTATTTTGCCAATGATTTTAGCTTCCCTTTTGGCTATGCTTGTTTCTGTGTTATTAGCAGCGCCTATCGGCGTGAGTATCGCCTTATTCTTATCAAAAATTGCCCCTAAAGGGGTATCGGGCATTGTCCGTTCAGCGATTGAGCTGCTTGCAGGAATCCCATCTGTGGTTTATGGCCTACTCGGAGCTATGATTGTTGTGCCGCTGGTGTTTGGCCTTCAAGAGCTTAACAATCTCCCAACATCTGGTTGCCTGTTATCGGCGGTAATTGTCCTTGTCATTATGACTTTGCCTACCATTATCAGTGTCAGTGAAAACGCTATATCTGCTGTTCCCAAAAGTTATCTTGAAGCGTCCCTTGGGTTAGGCAGCTCTAAAATGCAATCCTATATAAAGATACTTATCCCCGCCGCCAAAAGTGGTATTGCGGCGGCACTCGTTCTTGGCACAGGCCGTGCCATCGGGGAAACTATGGCTGTGATGATGGTGGCCGGAAATGCTGCCCTTCTGCCGGAATTTTTACGCCCGGTTAAGTTACTCACAGTCGGTATAAGCATGGATTGGGGTTATTCCACAGGGCTTCACCGTGAAGCCTTATATGGCATCGGGCTTGTGTTGTTTATCTTTATCATGCTGATTAACTATATCCTCAACTCTCTCTTGAAAAAGGAGGGAATTTAATGATAAATTCAAAATTTTCAAAGAAAACACGCCCTCTTGATTACATTTTGTATGGTTTAATATTCTTTTTTGCCATACTGGTTATTGCTATGGTCGGCTATTTCATTGTATATATCGTAACAAACGGCTTGAAGTTGCTTTCATGGGAGCTGCTTACCACAGCCGAAAACCCACGCGCGCATACTATCGGCATTTTACCCGCCATACTCAACACCGGCTACATGATTTCCATGACCCTGTTTGTCGCCGTTCCGTTAGGTGTGGGCAGTGCTATTTACTTAAATGAATACGCCAAAAACAAAAAGCTAATTGCTATTATTGAGTATAATGCAGAAATATTAGCCGGTATTCCCTCTATAATTTTCGGTGTATTTGGTTATATTTTCTTTTGCCTGTGGCTTAATTTAGGCGTATCGTTATTATCTGGCGCATTGACCTTAACTATCATGGTGTTACCAACTATCATACGCACAACACAGGAAGCGTTACGGGCCGTGCCAAAGAGTTATCGTGAGGGAGCGATAGGCATGGGCGCAACCAAGTGGTTTGTAATCCGCACAATTCTACTGCCATCGGCACTTCCCGGCATTTTTACTTCAGTAATCCTGTCTGTGGGACGTATCGTAGGCGAAAGTGCGGCGTTGATTTTGGTAGCGGGTGGAACAGCTGTCAGTATGCCACGCGGCAATTTTTTTCAGCAAGTCATGTCGAGTGGTGCTACGTTGTCGGTATCCTTATGGAGTTATGCTCAAAACCGTGGCGAAACAGACGTAGGTTTTTCTATTGCTCTGCTGCTGCTTTTTATTGTGCTTATGTTAAATCTTTTCACAAAGCTTGCCAGATGGCTGCTAGAAAGGAAAAATACAAGATGAACGCTACTTTTGTAACAAATAATCTAAATCTATATTACGGCGACAATCAAGCTCTGAAAAATGTTAATCTAACCATTGAGCGTAATATGGTAACAGCTCTTATCGGGCCGTCAGGCTGCGGAAAGTCAACATTTCTAAAAACGCTCAACCGTATGAATGACCTAATTCCAAGCGTTCGTATTACCGGCGAGGTAACTTTGGACGGTGAAAATATTTTCGATCGGGGCGTTGATGTAACAGTGCTTCGGAAAAAGGTGGGTATGGTGTTCCAAAACCCTAATCCCTTTCCAATGAGCATTTATGACAACATAACTTACGGCCCAAAAATTCACGGCATTAAAAAACGTGGGGTCTTAGACGAAATCGTGGAAAAATCGCTTAAAGGGGCGGCCATATGGGACGAGGTGAAAGACCGTCTAAAAAAGCCGGCTCTCGGGCTTTCTGGCGGGCAACAGCAACGCTTATGTATCGCCCGGTGTATTGCAGTTGAGCCGGAGATTATTCTGATGGACGAACCGACATCAGCTCTTGATCCCATTTCAACCGGTAAAATTGAGGAATTGATGAACGAGCTGAAAAACACATATACAATCATCATTGTAACCCACAATATGCAGCAGGCTACACGAATATCAGATAAGACTGCATTTTTCCTCCTCGGCGAAGTGGTGGAATACGATATAACCGAAAAGCTCTTTGTAAGCCCAAGCGACCAACGCACCGAAAACTACATAACTGGAAGATTCGGATAATCAATGGTATTTTTGCAAAAAAACTAAAAAAGGGAGTATAATATATGTCGATAAGAGTGCGTTATGAAAAAGAACTGCAAGGCGTTTTTGATAATCTCGTGCTGATGTGCCGCCATATTGAGGTTGCGATTGAAAAGTGTATCAAAGCGCTTACAGATAAGG
>CAZEYG010000255.1:0-3895 GCA_964516575.1 uncultured Defluviitaleaceae bacterium | reverse complement strand
GACATACATGCAGGTATTTATATTCCGCCGTTGTTTTCAATATTTCCATATGTCCCAATTGTTGAAAAAAGCAAATGCACATACTTGAAAATGGCAAAGTTATCTGCAAATGATTTCTCAGCCATATCAAATGAGGCGCTTTTAGGAAACAAGCCACCGCAACCTTTATCGAAAAAAGGGGTTTTATTGTTATCCCGTTATTACGACTATGACAAATGCGGCTTTACACCAGTTCCGATTATGCCGGACGAATTTCAAAACGGCGTAAAGGTAGATGCAGCTATCTTTAAGAAATGCCCGGCGGCAGCCATTCACCAAATTTATGACTATCGTAAACTATCATTTGAAGAATATCTAAAAAGCAGCAGTTTAATACAAAACGAACCAATTATCTCAAACTTTTTGTTTTTTATTACAGCGCCAATCGTCGATAGATATAACTTGTTAAACAAGGATAGGCCCTTTGAGCAAATGCCTCACCATTATCACCACATGGATTATCAAAAAGTTAATACTACACAATATACGGTGGAAACCTTCCCGTTGTATAACAAACCATGTATCGCTTATATGAAGGATAATACCTTTAGAATATTCCGCCACCAGCTTTTGGGCGGCCAGTTAACTATAACCCCGGCAAATAATATACAAGATATACAAGATATGGTTTTCACTTGGGAGCAAAGGCATGTAAACAACACTTGGGAGCAAGAAGAAGTACTTGTTTATACCCCGTATCAAAAGCGGCAGGAAATGCCTGATATGTTTTTGGCATACAGAGAAACCGTTGGTAATGGCCGCATAAACCTTGTGTTTGTAGGCCAGGAGATTATTTGTATTCGCCGAGGAGATGTGATTTTACCGCCTTTTGGAGTGGTTATATCACTGCATGAGAAAATAGGCTTAGAGCTTGTGAAGAAATTAAGGCTTACGCTTTTAGCGAACGGTTATTATAAAGTAAGCGGCATTTCTTTCACACTGAAATTATCCCCTCCGGCACAATTTTCTAAGAAGGAATGGGACGATGTTCAGTGGGTATACGGCGGCGGTATGTTTTTAATTGACAACGGCATTGCCGTTACAGACACACAGGAGGGGCTTTTAAAAAGCCTAGGAGAAGAAGGTTGGCTTTCGCCACTAGGGCTTCAAACCCAGGAAAGCAACGTTTTTGAAAGCATACGACATCCCCGCACAGCCTTAGGTTTTACAAAAGAAGATAATTTTTTTATTATGGTTTTCTCAGGCAGAAGCAAGTTAAGCGCCGGTGCCGATTATAAAGAAATGTGTACTGTTGCCCGCCAAATGTTAGGTGATATTAAGCAGATGATAAATGTAGACGGCGGCGCATCTTCTTTTATGGCACTGTGCCAAAATCAAGAGATTTATACATTAAGTGAGCCTTGCGCTTCAAATGATACATGTGCCGGCTGCATACGCCAAGTCCCTAGTTTTTTAAGTATTGATATATAAAGGAGCGTTAGTATGAAAGCAGTTGTTTTAGCCGCCGGAAAAGGCAAAAGACTAAATGATACACAAGAGCATCTGCCCAAAGTATTAAACCCTATTTTGGGAAAACCAATGCTGCAATATGTTTTGGATAATTTGAGCTTTATTCCGCCGGAGGATATTTCTATTGTTGTAGGGTATCAAAAAGAGCTTGTAATAGAAGTTATTGGCGGCAGCTATCAATATCCCATTCAAAAAGAGCTGCTGGGAACAGGCCACGCAGTTATGGCGGCAATCTCACAGCTTAATGAGCCGAGTGATGATGTGTTAATTTGCTACGGTGATATGCCTTTGATTTCACGTGCCACATATCAAGGTATTTTAAATGAGCATAAAAAATCAAACGCCGATTGCACAATCCTTACAGCCATAGCCCCAAATTCCGGGCTTCCATACGGCCGTGTTATTCGCAATCAAGGGAGTTTTGAAGGAATTATAGAGTATAACGACTGTACACCAAAGCAGAAAAAGATTGTTGAAGTGAATGTAGGCATTTATGTGTTTAAGGTACATGTTTTGCTGGAGATGCTTAACAGATTAGAGAAAAACAAATCCGGGGAATACTTTTTAACCAATATCCCTAGGTTAATGAGTGATACTCATAAGTTAAACATTTATACTATCTATAATTCAAATGAAATTTACGGCATTGACACACTAGAAGACCTGGAATTCTGCAAGCAGATTTTAAAGCATTGGCAATCCGTTGCAAAAGAATCGGGCCCACGCTGGTTCGGCACAGGTGGTTGGAGAGCCTTAATCGGAGAGGAATTTACAAAACAAAACGTTCGGATATTGTCCCAAGCTATTGTTGATGACATGAAAGCTAAAAACTGGAATGAAATTGTAATCGGGTATGACCGAAGATTTCTTTCCGATAAAGCGGCCTGCTGGGTAGCCGAGGTTTTTGCAGGCAACAACATAACGGTATATTTTATCGGGCGTATTGCGCCTACGCCTATGGTAATGTTTACCGTTAAAAATGCAGGAACCAAATACGGCCTTGCTGTTACTGCAAGCCATAACCCTGCCGATTACAACGGAATCAAGGTGTTTATTGAAGGCGGTCAAGATGCGCCAAAGGAAGTTACCGACCTTTTTGAAAGTATTATATACCAAGGTGTTTCTGTTACATCAATTGACTTTGAGCAGGGTGTCAGAGAGGGTAAAATCAGAGTTATCGACCCTAACAACGAATACGTAGACAGCATTATTTCTTCGGTTGATATGAAAGCAATCAGAGGGCGTGGTTTGCGGATTTTGTTAGACCCAATGTTTGGCGTGTCTAAAGTAGCTTTGCAGGCAGTGCTCATAACCGCCCGGTGTGAGGTAGATGTTATCCATGAGCAGCATGATACGTTGTTTGGCGGCAGGTTGCCATCTCCTACTGCCGATATGTTAACACGCCTTAAAGGAATGGTATGTGAAAAAGGTTATGATTTGGGAATAGGGACAGACGGTGACGCCGATAGAATTGGTATTATTGATAATGAGGGTAATTTCATACACCCCAATCAAATTTTAACAATGTTATACTACTATCTGCTCTCATTTAAGAACCTGAAGGGCGACTGCGTGCGTAACATTGCCACTACCCATATACTTGATAAAATTGCCGCTTCATTTGGACAAACATGCCATGAAGTGCCTGTCGGCTTTAAAAATATATCCTCAAAAATGGAGGAAACCCAAGCCGTAATAGGGGGAGAGTCCAGCGGCGGGCTTACTATAAGAGGGCATATCAAGGGAAAAGACGGAATTTTTGCCTCAACCTTAATCGTTGAAATGATAAGCGTAACCGGTAAAAACATTCCCGAATTGCTAAAAGAAATTGAGGAAAGGTTTGGAAGCGCCTATATGCAGGAATTGGACTTTAGCTTTTCCTACGAAAAGAAGGCACAACTTAAGGAGTTGCTTTTCGAGCATAAGAAGCTGCCTGATTTTGGTATAAATATTGAAAAGGTAAACTATATTGACGGCTGCAAGTTGTATTTTGAAAACGGCGGGTGGATTATCGCGCGTTTTTCAGGAACCGAACCTTTAATTAGAATATTCTGCGAAATGCCGACTCAAAAAGAGGCTCAGCATATTTCAAAGATAATGTGTGATTTCTTAGGGTTGTGATTTCTTAGGGTTGTGTTTTAAGAGGGGAAATGCTTAATGTCCATTCAAAATTTGGTTTTCGATATGGGTAATGTTCTGATATTATTTTCGCCGATTTATTATATTAAAAAGTTCAGCTTGTCTGAAAATGATGAACTTATTCTGCTGAACAATGTATTCCGCAGTGTTGAATGGCTTGGCTTAGATCACGGCACCATAGACGAAGAAGCAGCAATAGACATATGCTGCCAACGTCTGCCAAGCCATCTGCACCAGCCGGCCAGAA
>CAZEYG010000254.1:0-3913 GCA_964516575.1 uncultured Defluviitaleaceae bacterium | reverse complement strand
TGTAAGCATATCTGCAATAGGATCGCTCATTGACATTTAAAAAACCTCCTTTCCCCGCTTTACCAGCTCGCTTTTTTTACTCCCGGGATTTGACCTTTATATGCTAATTCACGGAAGCAAATACGGCAAATACCAAATTTTTTAAGGGTGGCGTGAGGTCTGCCGCAGATTCTACAGCGACTATACGCACGGCTTGAAAATTTAGCTGGCCTTTGTTGCTTCACTATCATTGATTTTTTAGCCATTATTCTACCTCCCTTACTTTCTGAATGGCATACCAAACAGATTAAACAGCTCTTTTGCTTCCTCGTCTGTATTGGCTGTTGTGACAAAAACAATGTCCATGCCTCTAACTTTATCTATTTTATCGTATTGAATTTCAGGAAAAATGAGCTGTTCCTTAACGCCAAGCGTGTAGTTGCCTCTGCCGTCAAAGGCTTCGGCTGAAACGCCTCTGAAGTCACGAACGCGTGGCAGTGAAACGTTAATGAGTCTGTCGATAAAACTGTACATTCTTTTTCCTCTTAAAGTAACCTTGCAGCCAACGTTCATGCCAGCGCGGAGCTTAAAAGCGGAAATAGATTTTTTAGCTTTTGTAACTATGGGCTTTTGGCCGGAAATGATTGTCATATCGGAAACGGCGCTTTCGATAACCTTTGGGTTGTCTTTAGCCTCTCCAAGACCCATATTGATTATAACCTTTTCGATTTTCGGCACAGCCAGTTTATTTGTATATGAGAACTTTTTCATCATAGCCGGGACTACTTCGTTATCATAAAACTCTCTTAATCTGCTCACAAATTAGCCTCCTTTCTTAATTGATTTGACTAATCAATAACATCGCCTGTTATTTTAGCAATTCTTTGTTTTGTAGTAAATTTTTTGCCGTCCTTTTCCTCAACGGATACTTTATAACCGATACGTGTTGGCTTTCCGTTATGAAGATACATAACGTTTGAGGCGTGGATGGGCGCTTCTCTTTTAACAATAGCGCCTGTCTGATTGTTTCTGTTTGGCTTTTGATGTTTGCTAATCATACCTACGCCTTCAACGATAATACGGTTTTTCTTTCTGTCTACAAGAAGCACCTTACCCTCCTTGCCTTTGTCCTTGCCGGCTATAACCTTTACCTTATCGCCTTTTCTTATCTTTATCTTAAAGGATACTTTAAGCTTTTTTCCGGTAACGCTCAATTTTTACACCTCCTTATAATACTTCCGGTGCTAAAGATAAAATCTTTGTAAACTGCTTTTCTCTAAGCTCTCTTGCAACAGGCCCAAAAATACGTGTGCCTCTTGGAGTTTTGTCGTCCTTTATAATAACGGCTGCGTTTTCGTCAAATCTTATATATGAGCCGTCCGGCCTGCCGATTTGCTTAACTGTACGCACTATAACCGCCTTAACAACCTCGCCTTTTTTTACAACGCCGCCAGGTGTTGCATCTTTGACGCTGGCAATTATAATGTCGCCTACGTGGCCGTAGCGTCTTGTTGAACCGCCGAGAACACGAATGCACAAAAGCTCTTTTGCGCCGGAATTATCAGCAGCGCTAAGCCTTGTTTCTTGTTGAATCATAGCAATTGCCTCCTTCTATCCAAAATAACCGCCGATATTTGGCAAAATTATTTTGCTTTTTCAAGTATAGATACCAAGCGCCACCTTTTGTCTTTTGAGAGTGGTCTTGTTTCCATAATTTTAACTTTATCGCCAATACCACATTCGTTATTTTCATCATGAGCCTTAAACTTTGTAGTCCTCTTTACGATTTTTTTGTATAAAGGATGCTTAACGTTTGTTTCAACGGCAATAACGATTGTTTTATCCATTTTATCGCTAACTACTCTACCGATTCTTGTTTTGCGAAGGTTTCTTTCCACTTACAATAGCCTCCCTTCTGTTTTTAACTAACTGATAATACCCTTTTGCTTTTGGGTAATAGCAGTCTGGATACGCGCGATATTTCTGCGTACTTCGTGTATTCTGGCAGTATTGTCAAGCTGATTGGTTGCATTTTGGAATCTAAGGTTAAACAGTTCTTTTTTAGCGGAAACCAAATCAACCTGCAATTCGTCTGTTTGTTTTTCTCTCAGCTCTTCGTTAAACTTCTTAGCCTTCAATGCTATCACCACCCGTTTCTTGTTGTTCCTTTAGCTGCTCAGCCTTTGAAACAATCTTGCATTTAATCGGCAGCTTATGAATCGCCAATCTAAGCGCTTCCTTGGCAACCTCCTCTTGGATTCCGCCCAGCTCGAACATAACTCTGCCCGGCTTAACAACGGCTACCCAATATTCCGGCGAACCTTTACCGCTACCCATACGGGTTTCAGCAGGTTTTTCGGTAACAGGTTTATCGGGGAAAATCTTAATCCAAACCTTACCACCACGCTTGATAAATCTTGTCATAGCGACACGGGCTGCTTCTATCTGATTGGAGGTAATCCAGGTTGGTTCCATAGCAACTATACCGTAATCACCGTAAGTGATTGTGTTGCCTCTTAAAGCCTTACCCTTCATACGTCCTCTGAATTGTTTACGTCTTTTTACCCTTTTAGGCATTAACACTTCTAAACACTCCCTTCCTTTTTAACCTTTGCAGGAAGTACCTCGCCTTTATATATCCAAACCTTAACGCCCAGCTTGCCGTAAGTAGTGTTTGCTTCCGCAAAACCATAATCGATGTTTGCGCGAAGGGTCTGCAAAGGAATAGTACCCTCGTGATAATGCTCCGTACGAGCCATTTCAGCGCCGCCAAGACGACCGGAAACCCCTGTTTTAATGCCCTTTGCGCCCATCTTCATGGTTCTAGACATAGCCTGCTTCATGGCACGTCTAAATGTTACACGGCTTTCAAGCTGCTTTGCAATATCCTCAGCAACCAGTTGAGCGTCAAGCTCAGGTCTTTTGATTTCTTCAATATTAATCATAACCTTGAACTTTGTTAGCTTTTGAACTTCCGCTGAAAGCTCCTGTATCGCCTGGCCGTTTTTACCGATAATAATGCCCGGTTTAGCGGTATAGATAGTGAGCTTAACCCGGTCAGCCGTTCTGGAAATGGTAATTTTGGAAATACCGGCGGCAAACAGCTTGTTTTTTAAATATTTTCTAAGTTTATCATCTTCAACTAAGTAGTTGGCAAACTCTTTTTCAGCGTACCAAACTGAATCCCAGCCGTTTATTATGCCAACTCTTAACCCATGAGGATTTACTTTCTGACCCATTTCCTACCTCCTTATCTTTCATTTAAAACTATAGAAATATGACTTGATTTCTTCAAGATTCTGTATGCCCTGCCTTGAGCTCTTGGCTGAATACGTTTCATTGTAGGGCCTTGGTTTGCAAAAACCTCCTGAACATAAAGCTTACTTGCGTCCATCCCTAGGTTGTTTTCCGCATTAGCTATAGCAGACTTTAACACCTTGAATATAACTGACGCCGCATATCTTGGCGAATAATTTAAAATACCTATGGCCGTTGCTACGTCCTTGCCTTTTATCTGCTCCAAAACGATTCTTGCTTTTGTATCGGATACACGTACAAAATTAGCATGAGCCTTTGGCCTTGTGTCTTTGTTTTCGTTACGTTCTTTCTTAATTTGGCTTCTATGTCCCTTAGCCATATAAATGCCTCCTTTCGTTATTACTTAACTCTAGAACGCTTTTCGGCATCTTTGCCATGTCCTCTGTACGTTCTGGTAGCTGAAAACTCACCCAGCTTATGCCCTACCATGTCCTCGGTTATATAAACGGGAACATGCTTTCTGCCGTCATGGACGGCAATAGTGTGACCAATCATATCAGGGAAAATTGTAGAACGTCTGGACCAAGTTTTAATAACGTTTTTTGTATTAGCCTTGTTTTGTTCTACGACCTTTTTAAGTAAATGGTCATCTATGAAGGGACCCTTTTTAAGAGAC
>CAZEYG010000253.1:0-3924 GCA_964516575.1 uncultured Defluviitaleaceae bacterium | reverse complement strand
CTATGGCAACACTATTTTATATACGGTAGGCGGTACAATTATTGCGCTTATAATGACTACATTGTTTGCTTATCCTCTTTCAAAGGTTCATCTAAAGGGTCGTAGCCTAATAATGAAGTTTGTTGTGTTTTCGATGTTTTTTTCAGGCGGTCTGATTCCTAACTTTTTAGTTGTTTCTCAATTAAGACTTACGGGCACTATTTGGGCTATGCTGCTGCCCTTTGCTATTAACCAGTTTAATCTTATAATACTTATAAATTTCTTTAAAGGTTTGCCTGAGGAGATAGAAGAAGCGGCTATTATTGACGGCCTTTCGTACTTTGGCGTGCTTATTAAAATAGTTTTGCCTATTTCCTTGCCGGCTCTTGCAACAGTTGGTCTTTATACGGCCGTATTCTTTTGGAACGACTGGTTCTACGGCTTGATTTACTTAAACACAGATCTTTACCCTGTTATGCTGTTATTAAGAAATATTGTCAGCGGAGCTGCCTCTGTTGACGGCGCCGGAGCGGCTGAAAAAGCAACAATCGCCATAACGGTTAAATCGGCTGTTATTATTACTACTGCTCTGCCTATTATATTATTGTATCCTTTCCTTCAAAGATTCTTTATAAAAGGTTTAACAGTTGGTTCTGTTAAGGGGTAGTTTATTATGGATTGTATAAATTGTATAATTGGTATAGACGGCGGCGGCACAAAAACACAATTACGTGCTGTTAAACCGGATGGAACCTACATACTTGACGTGTTTGGAGCTTCTACAAACATCTGCTCCAACACAAAAGATGTTGTTTACGCCAACATAAAAAACTTATGGGAATCAGCTAAAGAAAAATCCGGCGTAAACCTTCAAGCAAAAAGCGTCTGCCTAGGAACTGCCGGTATTTCAAATTTAGAAGCCAAGCCTTTTTTATTACGATCCCTTTGCGAAATAATGAATACAAAAAACGCTTCCGTAATCGGCGACTTAGAGCTTCCTCTTTTAGCAAACGCTAAAAAAAGTAATGCCGTAATAATCATAAGCGGAACCGGCTCTGTTGCTTTTGGGAAAAATGAAGAAGGCCAAACAGAAAGATTAGGCGGTTACGGCCATATAATAGGTGATTTCGGAAGTGGTTATCATATTGCGGTTAAGGGATTAGGCGCCGTCCTTAGAAGTAACGACGGTTTAATTGAGAAAACCCTTTTAACCGCCGAAATGCTTAATAAAGCAAGGTTAAATAATACGGCCGAGTTACTTAGCCTTATATACGACAAAAACAACACAAACAAAGCTCATATAGCCGAATTTGCCCTTTGCGTTAAGGAAGCCGCCCAAAAAGGAGACGTAATCGCTTTAGCTATTCTTGATGAAGCCGCAAATGCGCTTATAGAATTATGTGTTGGTATTGTAAATAAGCTGAATCTTTTAGATAAGGAATTTGAAATTATTCTTTCTGGCGGCGTTTTGCTTAAAAACCCGATTTTAAACAAACAATTTAAAAATACTATTACATCAAAATATAGGTCTGCCTCTGTATTTGACGCTGAAGCTGATGCTGTTCAGGGCGCCGTTATTAAAGCAAGGAGCTTATTATGACATGTTTAGAGCTTAAAATCCGTGACTCAATGGCAAATCTTAATCCGTCGGAGCAAAAGGTTGCCTCTTTTATATTAGAAAATATGAATCTTGTTTTAAGCCTTCCTATTGAAGAATTAGCAATCCGCTCAAACGTAAGTAAGGCTTCCTGGGTACGCTTTAGTAAAAGCCTTAACTTCACCGGGTTTAGGGAATTTAAACGGGCGTTGTTAATTGAGCTTAGTAACTCTGTTACGGAAATCAGAACAGACCAGGACAGCTTTACAGACGTTAAAACCTATACCGACAAACGTTACGGTGAGGTTGTTGAAAACAGTATCCAGGCCATCCAGGATACGTACGCTTTATTAGACCCTTATGTAATCGAAAGCGTCGCTAAATGTATTGCAAGCGCAAAAACAGTTAGAATATTCGGCTTTGGCGCCTCGGGTATTGTTGCGTCGGATTTATGTTATAAGCTGCTTAGAATCGGTATAAATGTCATGGTCTTTCCAGATATGCACGTGAATTTTATGCTTGCTACAACAATATCTAAAGGTGATGTTGCTATTTTTATTTCTCATTCAGGTAAAACAGTTGAAATTCTTGATATATTAGAGATTGTAAAGGAGCATAAGGCTACAACCATTGCAATAACAAAATACGGCAATACGTTATTAAGCGAAAACAGCGACTACACAATATATACAAGCACTAAGGAGCTTGAAAAGCGCAGCGGCGCAATGTCGTCCCGTATAGCGCAGCTTCTAGTGGTAGACTTTTTGTTTACTGCTGTTGCCGGCTTAAATTATGAAAAAATAGAAGATAAATTAGAAGAAAGTTATAAATACAGCCAAAAGCACAGGAGGTCCTAATTAAATGCATGAATTAAGCATAGAGCAAAAAATAGGTCAAATTTTATCTGTTTCTTTTGATGGAAGTAGTCTTACAGACGAAGAAATAACTCGTTTTAAAAAATACTGCTTCAGTAATTTTATTTATTTTGCAAGAAATTTAACCGATTATAAATCTGTAGCAGCCTTAGGCCGCCATTTACATAGTATTTCAATGGAAAACTGTGGGCTTCCCTCCTTTATTACCATCGACCAAGAAGGCGGCATGGTTACAAGGTTATACTCCGGCGCAACGCTTTTCCCTTCTAATATGGCAATAACAGCAAGTGGTGTTGAGGGCGTTACGTATGAAATAGGTAAAATGGTAGCTAAGGAGCTGCTTGCATTAGGAATAAATTTTAATCTTGCTCCTAATATGGACGTTAATAATAATCCACTTAATCCTGTTATAGGTGTACGTTCTTATAGCGACAGGGCCGAAATCGTAAGTCAAATGGGCGCCGAATACATAAGAGGATTACAGGAAAACGGCGTTGTTGCAACGGCAAAACACTTTCCCGGTCATGGTGATACTATCGTTGATTCTCATTTAGGCCTGCCGACAATCTCACATAACGAAGAACGCTTAATGAAGGTTGAGCTACTGCCGTTTATTAAAGCTATTGAAGCCGGAGTTGACTGTATTATGTCGTCACATATTATTTTCCCGGCCTTTGACAGCTCTAATCTACCCGCAACTCTTTCTTATAATATATTAACAAAGCTGCTAAGAGACAGTTTGGGTTTTGACGGCTTAATTATGACAGATGGCATGGACATGAAGGCAATAGCCGAGCATTACGGCATAACAGAAGGAACCGTTATGGCCATTAACGCCGGAGCAGATATTGTATGTGTATGTAATAATAACCCGGCTCAGGCCGATTGTTTTAATGCGGTTCTAAGTGCTGTTAAAAGCGGGAGAATACCAATGAGCCGTATTGATGACGCTGTTAACCGTATTATAAGGTTAAAGAAAAAATATATGCCTGACTTAAAGCCATATGTCCCCGGTAATATTATCGAGGTTTATGAAAGCCACCTGGCTCTTTCAAGGGACATCAGCCAAAAAAGCATTACTGTTCTTAGGGATAATGATAATCTATTACCCTTAGAGTTAGATAATAAAAAGGTTTTGGTGATTTCGCCGCCGCCTGTAAGAGCAAATTTAGCAGACAACAGCATTGTTAATTTATTAAGCTTTGCAGAATATTTAGGCAAGCGAATAAATTGTACATGGAAAGAGATAGACATTAACCTTGAAAGAAAGATGATAAACGAACTAAAAGAGCTTTCCGTTAATTTTGATACGGTAATTTTAGGAACATATAACGGGATTTTAAATGAATCTCAAATTGAGCTTGCAAATGAATTATATCAATCAAATAAAAACTTGATAACCATTGCTCTTAGAGACCCCAATGATGCAAACAAAATAAAAGCACAGGTGTTCTCTATGAAATGTTGCTTGCG
>CAZEYG010000252.1:0-3925 GCA_964516575.1 uncultured Defluviitaleaceae bacterium | reverse complement strand
ACGCTCACCCTTATATACAGGTTAAAAACGATAATAATGCAACAGGATAGGTATTGTTCTATTGTACCATACCTGTAAAATTGCACAAATACATTTTGTATGTTAGCCTTAATACATATAGTCTTTACTTCTACTTATTCCAGCTGCTTCTGTCCATTAGCTCATTTATGTAGGTTTCAACGTTCTTTTGAGTTACAACAATTGTTCCTGTATCTGTTATAGGATCAGCTGGGGTTTTTCCGCTTTTGTGATAGTCAACAATCCATTCAGCTGCTTGGTATCCGCAGCGATAGAAGTTCTGTGTCAATGTGGCATATACTGAACCGTCACGGATTGCATCTAATGTTTCTTGCATATCATCTATGCCGATAACTGTGATCTTGCCGACTAAGTTGCGCTCTTTAAGTACCTTTGAGGCAGCAGCAGCACCTTCACCGCTGGATGTAATAAAGGCGTTAACTTCTGGGTATGTAGTAATGGCTTTTTCCCATTCCTGCATACTGGTTGCCATGTCGCTGTTTGAAGCAGAGGTTGTCAGCCATTCATAACCAGCCTTGTGTTCAGCCAAGCCATTTTTGTAGCCTTCAAAGTTTGCAATGTTTTGAGCCGCATCCAAAGCAAACATCTGTCCTACCAGATTGATTTTTTGATCGCCCATTTTCTCAGACAACACTCTTGCGCCTGTACGGCCAAAGTTATCCGGGTCTGTTCCCATAAAACCCAGCTTAGCAACGTCATCAACATCTCCAATTACAGTTACAACGGGGATTCCTGCATCAGCGGCCTTTTGCAGAACAGGCTTCATAGCCGTAGGCTCTGCGCCGTATGTAATAATGCCATCTGCTTTTGAAGTAATAGCGATTTCTATTTGCTTAACAACTTCATTAACGTCGTTTTGAGTAGGCCCAACCCATTGGCCGTTAAAGCCCAGGTCTTTTGCGGCATCTTCAAAGCCTTGCTTTGCCACCAGCCAAACAGGGTGTGCTATAAGCGGCGGTACATAGACGATGTTTAACGGTTTATCCCCGCCGCCTGTTGTTTCAGAGGCAGCCGGGGCGCTGCTGCTTGGAGCCTGGGAGGCTGCCGGTGCGCTGCTTTGCTGTGGGGCTGATGTAGTGCAAGCAGAAAGTATCAAGCTTAATGTTAAACACGAAACGATAATCTTACCTAATTTTTTCATTTCTACACTCCTTTTTATATTATTTAAATTCTAATAACCAATGTAATTATCTAACTGGCTGCGCCCGAAAGCTCTCACTCCTTTCTGTTGAACGCCAAGCCAAAGTTAATTTAATCCAAACCCGAACAGGCGTGAAGCACCTTATGCTCTGTTATCCCTTCCTTTTCCATTTCCATACGCACTGTGCCTTTGCTAAGGATTACAAACCTATCGCATATTTCCAGCAGCTCGGGCAATTCGGAAGATATTACAACTATGCTCATGCCTTGGGTTGCTAGGTCATTGATGATTTTGTATATTTCGTTTTTAGCACCAACGTCAATACCACGGGTGGGCTCATCCAGAAATATAATCTTTAAATTGGATACAAGGAGCTTTGACAGAACCACCTTTTGCTGATTGCCGCCGCTTAGTGATAAAATGCTGTCATTCATACTGCGGGCTTTAATGTTTAGCATTGAGAAATACTGTTTTGCAATGTTAACTTCGCTCTTGCGGTTCATAACGAGTAACCGGGACAGTCTCTTCAATATAGCCAAGGTCATGTTTTCCTTTATGGTCATTGTGCCGATGATTCCGTCAAACTTTCTGTCCTCTGTTAGATAACCCATACCAAGCCTAAGTGCATCGGCTGGCTCTTTAATATCCTGCTCCGTGCCCTCAATAAATACCTTTCCGCTTTTTCTGGGGATTGCCCCGAAAACCGCTCTTAATAGCTCACTTCGCCCCGAACCAACCAAACCGGCTAACCCCAGAACCTCTCCTTTACGTACCGAGAAGCTGGCGTTTTCGATAATGTTTTTGTTTCTGGCATAGGGGTGCGTTACGGTAAAGTCTTCTACCCTAAGGGCTTCTTCTTTAAGCGTCTTATCCACCTTGGGATACATATTGCTTATACTGCGCCCGATCATATCTTCTACAATACGGTCAGCGTCAAATTCCTCTTTAACATAAGAGGAAGCGTTTTTGCCGTCCCTTAAGATGACAATGCGGTCTGCAATGCTCATTACCTCGTTCATTTTATGTGAAATGTAAATGCTGGAGATTCCCTGCTCTTTAAGCTGGCGAATGGTTTTCATCAGGTGTACTGTTTCGGTTTCTGTCAAGCAGGAGGTAGGCTCGTCGAGAATCAGCACCTTGGGCTTGCGAACCAGCGCACGAGCAATGCAAATCTGCTGCTGCACACTGGCGCCAAAGCTGCGAACCGGAATGTTCACATCAATGCTCACACCAAGGCTTGAGAGAATCTCTATTGCTCCTCGTTTTACTGATTTCCAGTCGATAATCCCTAGCTTTGTACGAGGGAATACTCCCATATAGATGTTTTCAGCGGCGCTTAAATCTAACTGAAGGTTAATCTCTTGATAAATCATGACGATTCCGGCTTCTTCGGCATCCCGGGAGACTGAAAAGGCCATTTCCTTGCCATCCAAAATTATTTGCCCCGAGCAAGTAGCGTCGTAGGAATATGCTCCGTTTAAAATGCGCATTAATGTGGATTTTCCTGCGCCGTTACCCCCAAGAATAGCCAGCGTTTCATGATGATTAATATGTAGGTCTACATTATCCAGCACCCGCAAACTACCAAAACGTTTGCAAATTCTGTTCATTTCAAGCAATGCCATAGTTATCACCTTACCTTTATGAAGCGCTGGATCTTTTGCGCTTATAGCCGTCCAACAAAACTGCCAAAATCAAAATCAAGCCGATTACAAGCGTTTGCCAGTACATGGATATTTTCAGCAGCGTCATAGAATTGCTTAAAATATTGACGAATAATACGCCGATGATTGTGCCTAATACAGTGCCGACGCCGCCGAATGTGCTGGTTCCACCGATTACAACAGCGGCAATAATCATCATTTCATTACCCTGACCGTAACCAGCCTGGGCCGACCCAAGCCGGGAAGCCATAAAAATACCGGTTATAGCTGCAAGCGCCCCTGTCATTGAATAAATGATACATTTGGTACGTCCTACGTTTATACCGGATAGTCTGGCGGATTCGGCATTTCCGCCTATTGCGTAAGTGGCACGGCCGAATCGTGTTTGAGTCAAAATAAAGAGCATTAATGCCGCCAGCAGAATCGCAACCCAGCAAATAGTTGGCACACCCAAAATGGAGTTTTGCTCAAGCTTTTGAAACTCTATGGGCAACGGATAAACCGGCGCTCCT
Source organism: uncultured Defluviitaleaceae bacterium (assembly GCA_964516575.1). Taxonomy (GTDB): domain Bacteria; phylum Bacillota; class Clostridia; order Lachnospirales; family WRBF01; genus CAZEYG01. The sequence continues at coordinate 569 of CAZEYG010000252.1, read as the reverse complement.
TCTGTGACGATATAAATAATTCCACGGGCAACGTATTGAGTGCCCAGCGTCATCATAAGCGGAGCCAAATTAAACTTAACAATTGCCATCCCGTTTATAAGACCGAAAAAAGCACCAACCAGAAGCCCTAACAAAATACCAATAAATATCGGCAGGCCAGCCTGCATGGCTAACCCGGCAACGACTCCCCCAAGCCCCATCATAGAGCCTACAGACAAATCAATGCCTCCGCTTATCATAACAAACGTCATGCCCAGTGCCGTTATCAAAGAAAAGCTGCTGGAACGGAGAATATTGTTAATAATATTGTCCGGTGTGATAAACGTGGGGTTTATACACGCAACCGCAACTGTAAGCAATACCACTGGTATAATTACCCCGCTTTCCTTTAGAGAAAAGAAACTTTTTAATAAGTTTGGCCTTTCATCTTTGTTCAATGATACTTCCACGATACCTTCCCCCCCATTACTTCTTAATAAAATGCACAATTTCTATTTGATTTTCTTTTATCTTATTATAAAAATTTACTTGAACCAAAACAAGAAGACAGATTTTGTATTTTAAGTACT
>CAZEYG010000251.1:2450-3928 GCA_964516575.1 uncultured Defluviitaleaceae bacterium | reverse complement strand
CTGTTTGGCGGTCACTGCACAGCCAATTCCGAGACGAATAAAACAAATATTGAAGTTCAGCAAGAGCTTCTTGATAACACGGCAATTTTAGAGCTGTCGCAAGAGCTTCTTTGTAACCGGAGCGACTCACAACGGCTTGAGGTGTGGGAAAATGGTGTAAAAACCGAAAAGACCATATCAGCTTATGAATATACCATATGCGATAGTTATCTTATCAAGATAGATTATGCTACCTATCAAAGCGAAAATAATGTTGAAGTGTCTTTTATCTATGCTTTGCCCATACCCGAATATGATATAGAAAAGCTAATAGCCGCCGATAATTATACGCTTGACGGCGAAGAGCATGATGTTTGGCTGCCTATCAGTGTCATGGATGAAGAAAAGCTAAAAATATTGTCAGAAAACCCAGATTGTGAGGTGTGTGATGCCATTACACGGCTTTGGCTGCCGGAGAACGAAGCGGTTCTACATGATTTGCGTAGGGTCATTGCAGACTTTCAAAAAGATGGCTATAAACCGATATACGGCAGACAACAAGCTAATACCTACAGCCATTCTTTAGAAGAGCATGAACAATTTTCTCACTACAATAAATATCTTAATGCTGATGAAACATCTCCTGATTATGTTTATAGGCACTGGCAAAAAGATGCAGAAATTGCCGTCGACGGAAGCTTTTTTCTGGATAAATACTGTTTGGATATACTTGCCGACAAGGCGGAAGGCACAAACCAATTTTACTTTTTGCCGCTTAAATCAATTGCTCATTTTAACGATATTTTGTATCTATACAGCATTTCGGAAATGAACGCTGTCATTGAAAGAGCAAAAGCCTGTGGAGATTTGGATTTTGTAGAAAAGGTAGAGCAGATGCGATGTTTGGGAAGCTGGTCGCCCAGTGGAAAGATTAGAATCCCCGAAAGTGTGTTTGCAATAACCGATGTAATCCCACGCTCAACAATCATGATTAAAGGCGAGTCAAACCGTGTTGAATTGTGGGATGGCGGGCGCAATATGTGGTCTGTGATGGGACGAATAAAGAAGGGGTATTAAATAGCTTTTTGCGGATATTCTTTGCAAAAGATGCGAATGTGAGGTGGAAACATGGACAATAGCACATTTTTCAGCGGACAATATGAAGTGACCCTTGACCAAAACGGCGCGCTCATTCTTCCGAAAAAATATACAGATATTTTATCGGCAGAGGCAGAGGGTGAAAACGGTTTTTATTTCTTTATAAGCGATATGGTGCTTTGCATATATAGCGTGAAAGAGATGAACCGCGCTATAGAAGAGATGAAAAATCTAAGCGGCAAATATGCTCGTATGGCTTGGTATATGACACAGCACGGTGCATCAATCTGGCAGCCGGACGGCAAAATCACCATACCCGACTGGTTTTTGGAAAAATCGGGGCTAAATAAACAGTCGTCTGTCACGTTACTTGGCGTGAAAAATCGTATTGAAATATGGGA
>CAZEYG010000251.1:0-2350 GCA_964516575.1 uncultured Defluviitaleaceae bacterium | reverse complement strand
GCCCAAACAAAAAGCTTTCTTTTAGAGATTGGTATCAGCGAACGCAAATTGTATTCAAAAACCACCATAGACAGCTTTAATGACAGCAGCAAACCCGCTCAGCTTAAATTTATACTTGAAAATCTTGGTAGCTTCAAAGAGCAGGCATTAACGGATTACCTTCGGTCTTTTAGCGATGAGGAGCTTATTTTAGACGGTGAAAATGTGCTTATGTGGGCATCTCGAAGCTATTTCATTTATGAAATACTGCTGCTGTTACAAGACCGCACAGAGTTTATAGCACAGCACATTCGTGACCGGGGGAAAAAAGGTATGACGGCATTGCATTATGCCGCACGAAGAGATGATTCCGGCAGAGCCATTCCCCTTTTGGTGGAGTGGGGCGCAGAGGTCAATGCACAGGACGATTATCTGTGGACACCGCTTCATGATGCGGGAGATGCTAACCAAGGAAACGACAAACGTTGGGACGCACTTCTCGCTTGCGGCGCAGATAAAACCATGATAAACAAGAATGGGGACACGGCGGAGGATGTTCAATTTCGGCAAGATGCTATTGATGCATGGTAAATAAGAATGAGGAGATGATTTTATGCAAAATTCTAACAACATGTCCAGCTTAAAAATAATCGGCATTGGCGGTGCCGGTGCTACTATGGCCTCTGCTATGTATTCAAAAGGAATACCCAAAGCTGCATTTGTTGCGATAGATAAGGCTACCCCGGCTTTTGCGGCAAATCCCTGCCCCTGCAAGGTGGTTTTGGAGCAGCGCATTATCGATAGCACAGACGATTTGATTGATGTTATTTGTGATGCGCAGACAGTGATTCTTGTGGCCGGCATGGGCGGTGAAACCGCAACAGATGCCTTATGGGTCGTTGCAGAAATGGCAAAGGATATGGATATATATGTAGTTTGCGTAGTAACCCTACCCTTTGCATACGAGGGCGGAGCACGCATAACAAAGGCAAAAGCCGGAATTAAGAGCCTAAAAAAGCTTGCCAAAAATGTGATCGTTTTTGACAATCAAGCCCTTTTTAATGAAATGCCAAAAAACCTAACCATGGCGGCCGCATTTGACCGTATAACCGAAACTATATATGACATTGTGTGCGATATAGCCGTACTTGCGGATTGCAGTGGAGGCGACATGGACAAAGAGGAGCTTTCGGATATCAGGAAAAGTATCAAAGAGTATCCATATCCCAATGGCGTGACCATAAAAGGTTAGGAGTGAAAATTCATGACAAGAGAAATCATATGCAGACAGTGCGGGCATAGCAACGAAACCACAAAAGAACAGTGCTACATCTGCAGCGCTGTTGTCGAGCAAAACCGGCATGATTTTCAAGATGTGGTGTTTGTTGGGAGCAATGAAGGTCATCATAGTTGGTATAGCCAGCCAACGGCTTACCATCATATCTATCAGTGCAAAAACTTCCGTGTCAAATGCAAGGAGTGTATTTGGCATGGTGGAACGTTCTGCATCAATGGGAAGATTGACATTCGTTTTGCGCGGACAACGGAGGATGGAGAGGACTTTCGCTACGAGGGAAGCCGTCAAGGACAATTCTTTGACGATGACACTTTGCAAGGGGGATAATGTGATGACAGATATACAAAAAATGGTGATTGTAAAAGATGTTCAAAATACGGGAGAAACAACATTCCCAATTGCTCTTGAATCCGTTGACACACCGGCAACCGAAGAAAACATCAAGAACCTTTGCCATATTCGCATCGCTGTCGTGCCGATTCGTGCAAATGTATCAACTAATTTGCAAGGAGCAGCATCGCTTTGCACTGTTAGCAAGGTTTCGGAAAACGGCATACCATTAAAATTCTTCGATTTTCCAAATTGGCTGCTTGATGGGGAAAGCTTGTCGGAAAACAGCATACAAAACGGCGAATTAAGCTTGATGGAGCTGCAGAGGGTCGCACATGAGCACTTTCTTGAATTTGTGGAATATATTCAAAGCGAAATTCATCATGTCATAAATATTGAAACATTCAAATATTTTAATGCGTATTTTATCGATACCAATGAAGAAAAAGCCTTATATCTGGTTTTCGGTGCAATTATGATTGATAACGATGATGATTGTTATTACAATCATCCCATAATTAGGTTTTATTTTTATACTACTTTAAGCAGCAATTGTCAAAACCCGATTAGTTACTTAGGTTATCCAAAAGCACTCGTAAAAACAGTCATGGAAGACCGTGATTTACTAAAATATATTGCGAATATGCGGCCATTGCGCGAATTGACCTTATTGCCTGAGGACTTTGATCCGGATACACCTGTAAAACTCCCGATACCCATTCGATTGGTAGGTATGTCGCCAAC
>CAZEYG010000250.1:0-3942 GCA_964516575.1 uncultured Defluviitaleaceae bacterium | reverse complement strand
GTATACTCAACATCACGCCGCAGAAACAAAATGACCGCAAAAAAGAACGTGACAGACTGTAAAATTCTCGCGGTCTTTTCGCCGCCGAATGGCGGTACAGCAGACGCGACAGCGGCTTAACGGACGGGCGAAAATCGCTCGTCCGAGCCGGGGGCTTGGGGGCTGTCAGCCACCAACAAGCTGGGATATGCACGCATATTCCCCTGCTTGCAAGGTAGTGAAAGGCGGGTTTGCAGGCACTATGTTTCGGCGACAATCCCGCTATTTGCCTTCGCCATCGACCACTCCAGCATCGTTATCGTACAAGTCGCTATAGGCGTATATATACTATGAAATCGCATCGGGGTTATCTTATAGTAATATCGGCACAGACGCTTAAACAAGACCAATGCATCATTGCTCACACCGACGTAATCCATAAGCGTATCGAGTAGTTGTTCGATACGCTTTCTGTCAGTAATTCCACCGTCGATTATTTCGTTTACTTGTGGCGCAATAGTTAAAACTGCGCGGCGACTAATTTGTTCAATTTGCCCCGCAATCCCTAAAACTTCTTGCAAAGCACCTTCCATCAATTTATCATCACTCATCTTTTTCGCCTTTTAAATACCGTTCCATCTCAATATCAAATTGCGAAATGTAATCACGGTCTTGCTTTATACGAAATTGTTCGTAAATACCTTCGGCTTTTTTTAGAGCATCTTCATGTGATACCCGACCTTTCCCTCGCAATACTTTTTGCCGGTTGTTAGTGAGAAACACATCTGTTTGCCGCAGCCAGTCCTCCATGCTCATAACTATTCCATCTTCGGCCATAAGCTCGGCATAGTCAATAAACATTGTGACAATACGATTTAAGCGCAATATCTCTTTTTCGTTGAGATAGTTTTTGGCAATGGACACATCGCTCTTAATTATTTTCCCGTTGGGTGCGTGTTTCCATGTGGTCAAACCCATCGACGGATGAGCAGAATCCACGCGTTCTGCTATAAGCTCAGCGGCAGTTTTCCCGGTAATTGCAAAATGCAATTTGTTCTGGACAAATGCATAGAACGCCTTGGTAGTTTCGCTGTTTTTGTCGTAGTCGTAACTGCACTGCTCAAAAACATCGGAAATCTTCTGATAGGCACGGCGCTCACTTGCTCGTATTTCACGAATGCGTTCTAGCAATTCGTCGAAGTAATCGCGCCCAAAGGGTTTGCCATTTTTCAGCATTTCATCATTAAGAATAAATCCCTTTTGAATATATTCTTTCAAGGTTTGGGTTGACCACTGGCGAAAGCGTGTTGCCTTTTTTGAGTTGACTCTATACCCGACGGCAATCGCCATATCCAGATTGTACAGGAGCGTCTTTCGGCTAACTTCTCTGTTTCCCTCTTTTTGAACTATTAAAAAATCCTTAATAGTTGGCTCGACAAAAAGCTCGCCCTCATCAAAGATGTTTTTTATATGAATGTTTATATTGGCGACGGTCGTGTCAAACAATTCTGCAAGTGCTTTTTGGGTGAGCCAAAATGTTTCATCTTCAAAGCGCACATCAACTGTGACCTTGCCGTTTTCGCTTTGATAGAGTAATATTTTTCCGTCGGTATCTGGCATATTATTGATTCTCCTACCTTTCCTTTTCAATTGTTGTCTAATCAACTGCTCGCATTGTATTCAATAGATAAACGATCCTTGTATTTATTCAGATATTAGACAATACTTCCCCCGTTGGCAATACAAGGTATGAGGATGATTGCAAAATCCAATTGTCTGTAAGCAATATCTCCTTAGCGGGATCACGAATAATAGTGGGGACATAGCCCGAGGTCTTTGCTTTTTCAACATCAACTAAGTATATATAATACTTATTGCCAAGAAGTGTCGCCGTGTCAATTTCGTTTTTTGACCAATAGAAATGTGGCTGGCCTAAGTGCGATTTCACCTCGATAAAACGGTTGTATTCGGCCTCCTCGCCGGAATCAAAAGAAACGATATCGTAACCAGCAGAAACGTCAATGTCGGAAATTCTCTTTATCTGTGCAGAGTTGGGCATATCGGCAAGGCGTGTTTTTTCATATTCTAAAACAAATACCTCCGCAGCTTCACCTTGAGCTTCTTGAAGCTCCATTTGGCTTTTCAAAGCCACTAATGACAGTTTCCGCTTGGCTGCCTTTCGTACCTTGGCGAATATTTTCTCATACTTTTGGGCGAGCTCTAAAGTACCATCTTGCCGTTCTACCAAAGCTCTAAATTGAATCAGTACATTCCTAAAAACAGCAGAGGCGATAGGGAATCCGTGTTTTTGGATATAGTAACTCCTTTTTGACGCATCGAAACGAAAAGCAGAGGTGTCTATTATTTCATTTACTAATAATTTCTTTAGGCATACCTCACAAAGCATCTCTTCAAATCCACTATCAAGCAACGCATACAGCTTACTGCCATCTTCGGTTGGGGTTAAGGTATCTGTTGAAACGCTAACGAGTTCCAAATATTCAAAAAAAGCTACAATACTATTATAGTTAATTTGAACTCCGTTAATAAAGGAACAAAGATGCCTCGCAGATTCCCTTTTGATTACACCATTCTTCAAGACTGTGCGGGCAAAATACAGAATTCCATTATAATCGCCAATCGTATTACTTCGCTTTAGTTCTTCTTGCATAGTCTCTCAACACCGCCTTTATATCATCATCGCCGCCTTCTGCCAGAGCGTTATCAAACAACGGAATAGGCATACTCTCGATGATTTCCAGTAACCTTCTTTCTTTTTCAATAAGCCGTTCGTGAATAGCCAAATCCACAGAGTCAGCAGAAATCAGATAGTAGTAGTTTGTAACGACATCATCAGCAAGCCCATATCGATGAATCCTATCCTTGGATTGCAAAAAATGGGCTGCATTGAATGAGCGTTCCAAATAAATAGCATTATGACAAGCTTTGTGTAGTGAAATAGATTCAGCAACAGCAAAAGGGTTAGCAATAATAACTTTATAATCAGAATCGGGATTGTGAAATTCCTTGACAATGTATTCGCGGGTCAGTGAGTATTCCTCATCGTCCTCGTTTATTTCGTCACCCGCTATAGGCGTTGCACCGTACAACATCTTAGCTTCTATACCCTGCGAAGCGAGATATTCTTGTAGCTGCTTAATATTTTGAATGTAGCAAGCCCAAACAATGGCCTTTTCCCCTCGAGCAATAATGGGGAGAAGAATATCTCTCACGGCAATATACTTTGACGGTGTTTCAGTGTCAGAGTATTGCATAATTTCATTTAGCATAGCCGTATCGTCATGCACATTATCAAAATCAATCCCCTCGCTATCTGCAAATTCAGAAAGCGGCTGTCGCAAAAGTGCTGGATTTGTAGAAGCTTGCATTAGTCTAATAAGCCTCGCTCTTACCAGTTCACTCTGAAAACGCTGGTCTCGGCTGTTGGCAATATCGAAAATGTACTTGCTCTCGATATAATCATAGATTCGCCGTTGCACATCGCCCATCGTTACAACTATAGGGGGATTATTTATCGCTGGCGGGATACCGAGGTCGCTTTTTCTTATACGAATAAAGTAGGGTGCAACGGAATCCAACAAAGTGGTGACACGAGGGTCGTTTAATGTCCTTGACATATCTTTGAGTTGCCCTGTTTGAAAGCGAATTATCTCCTTTGATGGCCAAATGAATTTGAAAAGGTTATATAAATCCTCGTATCCATTTGGGGCTGGTGTACCCGTAAGAACGGCACGAGCCTTGCAGCTATATGCCAGTGCCATTATGCTTTGAGCTGTAATGCCGCCATCGGTGTTCTTTATTTTATGCGCTTCATCAAGCACAACCATTACCTTATGCTTTTTCAGAAAGAAAAGCAGTTCTTCTGTAAGCGAAACTACCGAAGCGTATGAAATCATTGTTAGCTCGGCAGGGTTGGTTTCGTAAAGATATTGCTTTTTGTTA
>CAZEYG010000249.1:0-3947 GCA_964516575.1 uncultured Defluviitaleaceae bacterium | reverse complement strand
AACCTGTTTAAAATCATAGACTGCTATCGCTCATATAACCTCACGGCTCTGGCGTTAAGCTTCCCTCTGTATTAAGTTTTGCTGATTATCCGGCACAATAAAACGATTCTATCATATTAAGATTAAAGCCTAAATAAACCCAACCCCGTCTTGTATACCTATATCCAGAGATAGACTCACGCCCGACAAACGTCGGATAGAACCAAAATTCCCTTCCGTTTACAAGCCAAACATACGTATAACTATACAGGCAATTTCTGATTGCGCCGCTGTCTATTCTTAAAAGAGAGGCGGGTTTTTCCGGCGCAACCCTTGGCGGAACACCTTTCGGCTTGTTGCCTGGAATGTTAGGCCCGGGAGGATTTTCGGGCGGCATTGGCCTGAAATTGTCCGGCGGATACGGCTGAAATCCGTCAAAAGGTGGTGGCTCCGGCGGTCTGAAGCCATCATATGGTGGGCGTACCGGCGGTCTGAAGCCATCCTGAGGTGGGCGTACCGGCGGTCTGAAACCATCCTGGGGTGGGCGTCCCGGTGGTCTGAAACCCTCATATGGCTCCGGCTCCGGCAGCCTCCTCATATTACCTACATCTCTAAACTCATCAAAGCCCTCAGCCATATAAGCTTCTTCGGCAAAAGCAGCTTCATAACCCCCGTTATCAAAGAGGTTTTCTTCCGTTCTGCCTTTGGAAGGGCGCTTACCAAACAAGTTGTAGTTGTATGGATACACAGCAAATCACTCCTAAAATTAGATTGTTCTTTATATTATGCTAGATTAATAGGGTAAGTTACTTTTGTACTATTAAGGTGGCAATTAAATATGTCATTAATGTTGCCAACCTAAACCCTTTTAGAAGCCGCAAGGTTCCGTCAAAGGAGTGGCAGTGATAAGTGATGTTTTTCACTACCGGGGTAATATTTATTTGCCGGGGATTGCGGGGTTATATATCTTGCATTTTTGACAAAGTATATTATAATTATATGGAGCTGCTTATGTGGCAATGCTATTTTAAGTTGCAGAGGTTATACTTACGAGGAGGAACACCTAATAAATGAATAGACAAAGCAAGATACGAAACTTTTGTATTATCGCTCATATAGACCACGGAAAATCAACCCTTGCAGACAGGCTTATCCAGCGCTCCGGCCTGCTGACTGAGCGTGAAATGCAGGAGCAGGTTTTAGACAATATGGATATAGAGCGGGAAAGGGGCATTACGATAAAAGCCCAGGCCGTAAGGCTTATTTATAATGCAAACGACGGCGAGGAATACATTTTGAACCTAATAGATACTCCCGGCCACGTTGATTTTAATTATGAGGTTTCAAGAAGCCTTGCGGCTTGTGAAGGAGCAGTGCTTGTTGTTGATGCTGCTCAAGGCGTAGAAGCGCAAACCTTAGCTAACGTCTACCTTGCAATAGATAGTAACTTAGAAATCCTTCCGGTTATAAACAAAATAGACCTTCCCAGCGCCAACCCCGAAAACGCCGTGAAGGAAATAGAGGATATAATCGGTATTCCCGCTTCCGACGCTCCTCAAATATCCGCAAAGGCAGGTATAAACATCGAAGATGTTTTTGAACGTATTGTAACAGACATAAAACCTCCCTCCGGAGACGAAAGCGCTCCGCTAAAAGCCCTTATTTTCGATTCCTTCTACGACGCTTATAAGGGAGTTATAGTATTTATCAGAATAATGGACGGTGTAATAAAAAAAGGCAGCAATGTTTTGTTTATGGCTAATGGTAAAACCTTTACAGTTGTTGACGTAGGGGTTTTTGCCCCCGGTAAGTTCATACCATGCGAAGAATTAAGAGCTGGTGACGTTGGTTATATGACCGCCAGTATCAAAAACGTTTCGGATACAAACATAGGTGATACTATAACTGATGCCGATAATCCAACGGCTCAGGCGCTGCCCGGATACAAAAAGGTTAATCCTATGGTTTATTGCGGTCTTTTCCCTGCCGACGGCTCAAAATATCAAGACCTGCGTGACGCTCTTGATAAGCTAAAGCTGAACGACGGCTCCCTTTATTATGAGCCTGAAACGTCTGTCGCCTTGGGTTTTGGGTTTAGGTGCGGCTTTTTAGGGCTTTTGCATCTTGAGATAGTACAGGAGCGTTTGGAGCGAGAATATAATCTTGACTTGGTAACAACCGCCCCCAGCGTTATTTACAAGGTTTTTCTTAGCGACGGCACAGAGCTCCAGCTTTCAAACCCAAATGACATGCCCGACCAAACTAAAATCGCCCACATGGAAGAGCCTTTTGTCCGGGCGGAAATAATTTTGCCTTCGGAATATATCGGCGTTGTTATGGAGCTTTGTCAGGAAAGACGAGGGGAATATAAAAGCCTGGAATATTTGGAGGAAACAAGAGCACGCCTTACCTATGAAATGCCGCTTAACGAAATAATATACGATTTCTTTGACGTGCTTAAATCCCGGAGCAGAGGTTATGCTTCCTTTGATTATGAGCTTATAGACTATAGAGAATCAAAGCTGGTTAAGCTGGATATTTTAGTCAACCATGAAGCAGTAGACGCTCTTTCCTTTGTAGTTCACGGGTCCTCTGCCGCCGAACGGGGCAGGAAAATGGCCGAACGTTTAAAGAAGGAAATACCTAGGCATTTGTTTGAGGTTCCTATTCAGGCTTGTATCGGAAGTAAAATTATCGCCAGAGAAACCGTCAGCGCCGTTAGAAAGGACGTTCTTGCTAAATGTTACGGCGGTGACATTACACGTAAGAAAAAACTGCTTGAAAAGCAAAAGGAAGGCAAGAAACGTATGCGCCAAATCGGCAGCGTAGAGCTTCCCCAATCGGCATTTATGAGCGTTTTAAAGCTGGATGACGAATAGTCCTTATGTTAAAGGTGAGATAATGGACAAAATCGGAGTTTATATCCACATACCGTTTTGCAGGGCTAAATGTCTTTACTGTGATTTCGTATCCTTTGATAACAAGGAGCATTTAGCTGAAAGCTATAAGGATTCCTTAATAGCGGAAATATCAGGCAGCAAAGAATTAAACGATTTTGAAATTCAAACTGTTTTTATAGGCGGGGGAACGCCAACGGCAATCCCCTGCTCTTTTTTAGGCGAAATTCTTGAATCCTTGTTTCAATTCACTGTTACACATGGCGCTGAAATAACGGTAGAAGCCAACCCGGAAACTGTGACGTTAGATATGTTAAAGAGCCTTAAGGCATACGGCGTTAACCGGCTTAGCTTAGGTCTGCAAGCCTGGCAGAACAGGTTGCTAAAAGCCATAGGCCGGATACACAACCTTGAAACATTTTTAAAAGCGTATGAATCAGCTCTTTCCTGCGGTTATAATAATATAAACATAGACCTGATGTTTTCCTTACCTAATCAAACCGTAGATGATTGGATTGAAACTTTATCCCAAGTTATTGAGCTTAACCCTGCTCATATATCTGCTTATAGCCTAATAATTGAAGAGGGCACAAGCCTTTGGCATATGCAAAAAAACGGCTTACTGACTCTGCCTGACGAGGAAGCCGACAGAAAAATGTATGTGCTAACAAAAGACATGTTAAAAGCCGCCGGATATAACCATTATGAAATTTCAAACTTTAGCCGTGAAGGTTTTGAATGCCGCCATAACATTGTTTATTGGCAAAGAAAACCCTATATCGGTTTCGGCCTTAACGCCCACTCCTTTGTAAACGGCTTGCGCTTTAACAATATATCCGATTTGGACAAATATATTGCGGCAAATGGAAACCCTTATAAGCTAAGGGAAAACGTGGTTTCAATGAGCACTAATGATTCAATGGAGGAATTCATGTTCTTAGGTCTTAGAATGATGCAGGGCGTATCGGCCCATGAGTTTTTCCGGTGCTTCGGAAAAAGTATTTACGATGTTTACGGCAGCCAGATAAAAAAGTTTATTGAAACCGGATTTTTGTCTGACAACGGAAGGTT
>CAZEYG010000248.1:0-3959 GCA_964516575.1 uncultured Defluviitaleaceae bacterium | reverse complement strand
AACCGGAGGGAGGGAAATTCATGTCAGAGGTAAAAGTTAAAGAAAATGAATCCTTAGATAGTGCTCTTCGACGCTTTAAAAGAAGTTGTGCAAAAGCCGGTATCATGGGCGAGGTTCGCAAAAGAGAGCATTATGACAAACCTAGCGTTAAACGCAAAAAGAAGTCTGAAGCTGCAAGAAAACGTAAGTTTATGTAGCTTGTAATATTTTAAAATAGTATTACTTATGAATTGCACACCCTTTAATTATTCGCTTATCGGATAATGATAGGGTGTTTTTTCTTTAATGGCCAATTATAACTTAGAAGCAGGTTTACAATATTAATCAATAACTATATAATTAATTCGGTAATTTTAGATGTTATTATTTAAACAGGAGAGATGATTATGAATAAGGTAATGACTGTTAGTGAGGCTATAGGGATGATAAAAGATGGTGCAACCATATGTACAGGTGGCTTTATCGGCAACATGCATCCCGAAGCTCTGACAGCATATATAGAAAATAGCTTTCTTGAAAGCGGAAAACCTAAAAACCTGACGCTTGTATACGCCGCCGGTCAGGGTGACGGAAAAGACGCAGGCGTAAACCACTTAGGACACGAAGGTATTGTATCAAAGGTTATAGGCGGCCATTGGGGGCTTGCCCCTAAGATTCAAAAACTTGCTCTTGAAAACAAGGTTGAGGCTTATAATCTTCCTCAAGGTGTAATTACCCATTTGTTTAGAGATATTGCTGCAGGAAAGCCGGGAACTTTAACACACGTAGGATTAAATACTTTTGTGGACCCAAGGCTTCAGGGTGGTAAGCTGAACGAGAGAACGACTGAGGATTTAGTAAAACTTATAGAGATAGAAGGCAAGGAATATTTACTCTATAAGGCCTTTCCTATAGATTATGCGCTTGTTAGAGCTACATATGCTGATACGGACGGAAACGCAACTTTTGAAAAGGAATGTGTGTCTCTCGAATGTTTGGCTATGTGTCAGGCCGCCAAAAATTCAGGCGGCAAGGTTATATTACAGGTTGAAAGGGTTGTGCAAAAAGGAACATTGGACGCTAGACTTGTTAGGCTTCCTGGAATATACGTTGATGCTATTGTTATCGCAAAGCCGGAACAGCACATGCAAACCTTTGGCGGCCAATATAATCCCAGCTATAGCGGTGAGATAAAAATACCTGTTGATACCATTGCGCCGCTTCCGATGAGTGAACGTAAAATAGTAGTACGCCGGGCGGCGATGGAGCTTGTGCCTTACGCCATAACAAACTTAGGTATCGGTATGCCGGAAGGAGTTTCACTTATTGCTTCAGAGGAAGGTTTAAGCGACAAAATGCTTCTGACTATTGAATCGGGACCGATAGGCGGAGTGCCTGCCGGTGGGCTTGATTTTGGCGCAACAACTAACCCGGACTGCATTATAAGCTCTACGGAGCAGTTTGATTTTTACGACGGCGGTGGGTTAGATATTGCGTTTTTAGGTCTTGCCCAGGTTGATAGAGAAGGTAATGTCAACGTCAGCAAATTTGGGCCTAAAATAGCCGGCTGCGGCGGATTTATTAACATAACTCAAACGGCTAAAAAGCTGGTCTATTGCGGCACATTTACTGCAGGTGGCTTAAAAGTTGAAGTCGACGACGGGAAGCTGAGGATAATAAACGAAGGGAAAACGCTTAAATTTATCAATGAAATTGAGCAAATAACCTTCAGCGGAAGTTATGCGATTTCAAAAAAGCAGCCTGTATTGTTTGTAACCGAACGAGCTGTGTTTGAGCTTACTAGAGATGGACTTAAACTTACGGAAATAGCCCCGGGAGTTGATTTAGAGAAGGATATTTTAGCTCTTATGGAATTTAAACCTATAATATCAAAAGAGTTAAGGCTTATGGATGAAAGAATATTCAGACATGAAAAAATGGGGTTATAATAAAATCTAACGGCATTGAGTATAGGAAGTTACCAAAAGCAGGAGGGATATGTGGAACTTTGTGGGGGTGACTGTTCAGATTGATGAGAACACAATATGAACTTGTGAGCTGTTGAAGCCGGTGCCACAGATGGCAACCATGTTCTTGATGTAACAGGTGAGGATGCTGCTGGTTATTGTGACGGGTTTATGCTTGATACAAAAAAAGTGGACGGATAATTTCCTTAAAAAGTTAAACAGTTATAATGATGTTATCAACCGACTTTTTTGGAAGGTCGGCGTATATATATTTAGAGTATTGTTCGCAAGAAAGTTGGTGATGTTGTGCGGTTACTTATAGATTTGATTTTACTGCCATTTAAGTTGCTTTGGGGATTGGTTGGTTTTATTTTCAACCTTTCCGGGCGGTTAATAGGTGCTGTTCTTGGGCTTGTGATTATGGTTATAGGTATCGTTCTTACAGTTACAATTGTGGGCGCTGTGTTTGGTATTCCACTGATTATATTAGGGTTATCGATGATGGTGCGTTCGTTATTCTAGGGTGTAAAGAGTTGGATACTGAAGGTTTGGAAACAACTGGGCTGTCTTGCTTTTTTCTTAGCAAGGCAGCCCAGTTGTATTAATAATCAGTTTTTCTCATAAGGCACACCCATTGCACTTGGCGCGCCAACCTTATTTTTACTTACTGCAACAACTGCAATTACCGTACAAATATATGGTATCATAAGGATAATGTTATTTGGTATGCTTACGCCAGTATTTTGTATACTCATCTGTAAGGCGTTGGCGCCGCCGAAAAGCATTGCCCCAAGCAAAATACTAATCGGGTTCCACTTGCCTAAAATAACAACCGCCATTGCGATAAACCCTTTGCCTGATGTCATTGATTCGGCAAAGGAATTTGATTGCGCTATAGACAAATACGCCCCTGCTATGCCAAGCATCATACCACTGAATAAAACGGCACAATATCTTAAGCCTATAACGTTTACGCCTAAGCTGTCGGCAGCCTTTGGATATTCGCCTACGGCGATTATTTTTAGGCCAAGAGACGTTTTATTGATAATAAACCAAAGGGCAAAAACCATTATAAAACCAAAATAGACTATATAGTTATGGTCAAAAAACATTTGCCCGATAATAGGAATATCGCCTAAAACCGGGATTTTCATCGGCTCAAAGGCTTTTACCATAACGCCGCCGTCAAGAATACCAGTTCCGTAAAATATTTTTCTAAATATAAAGCTGCTTAACCCAGCGCATAAAATATTCATACCGGCTCCAACTACAACCTGTTGCGCCTTAAAAGTAATGGTTGCGATAGCAAAGATTGTAATAACCAACATTCCGACCAAAGCGGCTACTCCAAGCCCGGCCCATGTGCTGTCAAAAAGTTTTGCCGCCGCAAAGGCGCTGAATGCACCCATAAGCATAACGCCCTCGCCGCCAATATTCATAATACCGGCACGCTCGGAAATTGTAAGCCCTAGAGCCGCTATAAGTATAGGAGTTGCCATACGGATTGTTGCGGCTAAAAAGTAAGATAGTGCGTCCATGCTAGTTAACCTCCTTTACAGCTTTTTCCTTTATAATGCTTTTGGACTTTGTGCTTTTAATTGTTCTGACAGCCGCAATAGCTACAAACATTATTATTATCCCCTGGAAAACACTGACAAATGAGGCTGAAACATCGGCTATTCTTTGCATAGCCGTTGAGCCGGCGCTTAGTATACCAAACAAAAACGCCGTAAATATAATCCCTATCGGGTTGTTTCCCGCCAAAATGGAAACGGCAATTGCAGTAAACCCATAACCGGGAGATATTCCTTCCAGCAGATAATGGGTGTTGCCGGCTATTTCGATAGCCCCGCCAAGGCCGGCAAGCCCGCCGCTTATAAGCATAGTAGACGTCATAATTTGATTGACTTTTATGCCGTTAGTTTGGGCGGCTGTTTTATTAAAACCAACTGCACGAACCTCATAACCAAAATATGTTTTAAATAAAATTATTGCAAAAATTATTGCACATAC
>CAZEYG010000247.1:0-3964 GCA_964516575.1 uncultured Defluviitaleaceae bacterium | reverse complement strand
AGAGACGTGGCGTAGGAAAGGCGGATATGGTTTGGGAAACCAAAGTCGGCGCATGGGATAACCGCGACGTTGGCGGCTTCTAACAGGGCTTCTGTTAGGCCTAAGGCGTTGTTTATTTCTATGCTATTTATAGTTTTGCCACAAAGGGCTTTTATGTCGATAAATATATAAAAGGCGCCTTTTGGTTTTAGTGCTTTAAGATGTTTTATGGCGGACGTTCTTTCGTAAATATAATCACGGCGTTTAGCAAATTCTTTACGCATTTCCTCAACAAAACCACCGGCTTCCGTAAGAGCGGCGTAAGCTGCTTTTTGCGCCACGCTGTTTGGGTTTGACGTAAGGTGGCTTTGGACGTTACCCATAATATCGGCTAGTTCTTTTGTTGAGGCTGTATAACCTATACGCCAGCCGGTCATGGCATATGCCTTGGAAAGGCCGTTTACGACTATTGTCCTTTTGAATATTTCGTTGTTTAAGGAAGCTATACTTATGTGGCTTTCGACGGAATCATAAATCAGTTTTTCGTATATTTCGTCAGATATAACGAAAATATCGTTTTTTATTGCAATGTCCGCTATCATCTCAAGGGCGGTTTTGTCGTAGATGCCGCCGGTTGGGTTACATGGGCTGTTGACTATAATTGCTTTTGTTTTTTTCGTAACAGCGGCTTCAAGCTGCTCTTTATTTGGCACATAACCTGTTTCGGCTCTTGTTTCAACAATAACCGGCACGCCGCCGTTTATTCTAATCATTTCGGGGTAACTTAACCAGAATGGGGCGAATAATATAACCTCGTCGCCGTCGTTTAATATAGCCGTAAAAATATTCGCTAGGGAGTGTTTGGCGCCGTTTGATACTACTATTTGGCTTGGGGCGTAATCTAGGCCGTTGTCCTCCTTCAGCTTGGCGCAAATGGCCTTTCTTAGCTCGGCTGTACCTGAGCTTGGAGTGTATTTTGTGAAGCCTGTTTCGATTGCTTTCTTGGCCGCTTGGTTTACTACGTCGGGTGTATTAAAATCAGGTTCACCGGCGGAGAAGCTGACCACGTTTATGCCCGCTGCTTTAAGCTCGTTTGCTTTTGCCGTAATGTTTAATGTTGATGAGGGCGAAACCGCCAACGCCTTTTTTGAATATTCCATATTAACACCTGCCTTATTATAATTAGAATATGTTTTATAGGTATATCATCTGCATTAATTCGGATTATTATAAAGTTTATAATAATTCCAGTATTTTTGCAATAGGGCGGTTATCGTTTGCATAACGGTATATATAATGATATAATGGAAAATATGTATTTAGGAGGCGATACGAATGAAAATTGTTAAATGTCCTAGGTGCAAAAAGGAATTTGAGTTTACTGATCTTACTGATATAACGTCACCTCTTTGCGGCGAGTGCCGTCAAAAGGAACAAGAAGAATACGAGGCTATAAGAAACTTTTTAAGCAAGCGGCCGGGCGCTAGCTTACTTGAGGTTGCTAAAGAGGTTGGCGTATCGGAAACAAAGCTTCTTAAATATTTGAAGCAAGGCTCTATTACAACTACACGCGGTGGGATTCACGGATGCCACGGCTGCGGCAAGCTGATAGAGGTTGGTAAATTTTGTGATTCGTGTATGATGGACGATTTTAAAAACGAAAAGCGACTGTAATTAGAAGGAGTTAACAAATGGAAAACATAGCTATTCTTGACTGCGGCGGGCAGTATACAAAAGTTATCGACAGAAAAATCAGAGAGCTTTTTGTCAGGACGGAAATATTCCCCATAAACGTCCCGGCGGACAAGCTAAAGGGCTTTAGCGGTATTGTTTTATCCGGCGGCCCTGAAAGTATTTGGAGCCAAAACGCCTTAAAAGCGGACGGCAGAATTTTTGAGCTTGGCTTGCCGGTTTTGGGTATTTGTTACGGTATGCAGCTTATTAACCAGTTTTTTGGCGGGGTTGTTTCCCCGGGGGTTTTAAAGGAATACGGCGAGATGATAATTGACATAGACACTAGCTGCCCTCTTTTTGACGGCTTGTCGGCTAAGGAAACAGTGCTTATGAGCCATGGGGATTCTGTTGAGGTTTTGGCAGAAGGTTTTAAGTCATGCGCCAAATCAGGGGACGTTATTGCGGGAATGTACGACGAAAGCCGTAAAATATACGGCGTGCAGTTTCACCCGGAGGTTGACTTAACGGTTCACGGGATGGAGATTTTCGAGAACTTTCTGCGTCGGATATGTAACCTTAAAGAAGAGTATTCCCTTGCCGACAGAATAGACGTTTCTATTGAGCAGATTAAAAAGCAGGTTGGTGACAGCCATGTTATTGTTCTTGTCAGCGGTGGGGTTGATTCCGCCGTTTCGGCGGCTTTACTTGCTAGGGCGCTGGATGGCGACAAAATTCACGCTATCCATGTTGACCATGGTTTTATGCGTAAAAACGAAAGTCAAATTATATGTCAAAGCCTTAAGGAGCTGGGTTTTAAAAACCTTGTGCATATAAACGCCAAAGAGGAGTTTTATTCTGCCCTTGATGGGGTTTGGGATCCGGAAAAAAAGCGGAACATTATCGGCACGAAATTTATAGATGTTGTCAGAAAAGCGGCAGAGGCTTTGAACCTTGATTTTGAGCGTACATACATGGCGCAAGGCACCCTTCGGCCGGATTTAATCGAAAGCGGAAACCCGCTTGTCAGCGCTTATGCCCATAAAATCAAGACACACCACAACGACGTGGATATTGTCCGCCGGGCAAGGGAAAAGGGGCTTATTGTCGAAACAAACTGGGACTGGCACAAGGACGAGGTTCGCCAGGTTGCCCGTTCTTTAGGTTTGCCGGAAGAAATCGCCGAAAGGCAACCATTCCCGGGGCCGGGGCTTTCTGTTAGGCTTTTGCTTAACGACGGCACAGAAAGGCTTAAAGACGGAGAAGAAGAACAATTTGAGAAATTTTTGCCGTCTTCGGGTAATATAAAAGGGCGGGTTGTGCCGCTTAGGTCTGTTGGCGTTCAGGGGGATTGCCGGACATTTGGCCATTTAGGGCTTCTTTATGGCATGAAACCCTTTAGCTGGGATGATATTTACGCCTTATCGAAAAATATAACGAACAACGTGCAAACCGTTAACCGGGTTGCATATATACTTAACGAGGAAGTTTGGGATAAGGTTTGTGACCTTAAATGCGACAGCATGTTTATAAACGACGAAAACACCGAGCTTTTACGTGAGGTTGATTATTTAGTAACAAAAGCTCTTGACAACAAAAAAATCAGCCAGACCTTTGCCGTGCTTATGCCTATGGCCGTTACCGGGAAGTATTCCGTCGCTATAAGGACGTTTGTTACAAGCGATTTTATGACCGGCCGGCCGGCGTTTATCGGCAGCGAGGTCGATTTGGAGTTACTTAAAGACCTTGCGGCTGAGATTACCGGCAGGTTTAGTGAGGTTGAGCTTGTTTTGTATGATGTGACGGGGAAGCCGCCGGCGACTTGCGAGTGGGAATAGGATAATTATAAAGGAGCCCTTCTATGAGCCAAAACACTAACGATAAGTACAATAACTACGATAAATACAATACATACGAAACACCGCTGAATTCAAGATACGCCAGTGAAGAAATGAAGTCGCTTTTTTCGCCTATGAAGAAATATGGCACGTGGCGTCGGCTTTGGGTTACGCTGGCTATGGCTGAAAAGGAGCTTGGCCTTAATATTACTGACGAACAGATAACCGAGCTTTTGGCCTTTAAGGACGATATTAATTTTGACGTGGCGGCTGAGCGGGAAAAGGCCGTCCGCCATGACGTTATGGCTCATATTTATGCATATGGGGTGCAATGTCAAAAGGCAAAACCGATTATTCATCTTGGGGCTACGTCATGTTACGTTACGGATAACGCCGATATTATGATTATGACCGAGGCTCTTAGGCTTGTGAAGCAGAAGCTGGGCGTAGAAGTACTCTTCACGCGGCGCATCTGG
>CAZEYG010000246.1:0-3974 GCA_964516575.1 uncultured Defluviitaleaceae bacterium | reverse complement strand
AAAAGGAAAGTACAGGGGGTGGTTATGATGCTGGTGGCAGGCTCCGTAAGTAATTATGTTAAAATTATGGCTCAAAACTCAAAGATTATGAAGGCATTCAGCGGTCAAGACAAGGATAATCAGGCTCAAAAGGCTCAAAACGGCGAGATTAAGGTTATTCATTCAGGGCCCGCCGCTACAAACGCCTTATATAAACAAGCTATGGCTTCAAAGCCCAAAAATAGCAGACGAGTTTCTATGATATTCGAGAGATTGCGCCGGGGGCAAAAGTTATCAGGCGCCGATCTAGAGTATTTAAGGCAAAATGCCCCTGAGCTTTATGAAAAAGCGGCTAGAATAATTAAAGAGCGAGAAGCTCTTGAAGATCGGGTTAAGCAATGCAAATCCAAAGAAGAGCTTCATGCTGTTAAGATTACTGCACTAAGTACTGTTATTACAGACGACGGCGACAGCGATTCAGCCCATATACGAACAGCTCAGATAGGTGATGTTTTTGCTAAGAACACAAAAAAATACGATAAGAAAACAAAAAAAGAGTCTGACGGAGTGTCTGAAAAGCCCGTTAAAATCTAAATATATAAAGCGCCGACAGGTTTTAATCAAGGCGCTTTTTCTCTGGACTTGACAAAACAAAGGAGCTAATATACACTTTTATAAGCACATAACTCAGGAGGAATGTTGATGGCAGGCTTAATTATCCCCGAAGGTTACATAACAAGGCAAAACATTAGAGAAACTGAAAAAGCTATTAAGGATTTAAGAATATATTTTGAAAACAGCTTATGCGAAGCTCTTAATCTTTACAGAGTGTCGGCGCCGCTTTTCGTAGCCCCGGAAACAGGGCTTAACGACAACCTTAACGAGATTGAAAGGCCTGTTGCCTTTGATATACTTGAGCAAAAGGGTAAGATGGTGGAAATTGTCCATTCCCTTGCAAAATGGAAACGTATGGCTCTTGGAAGATATGGTTTTTGCCCTGGTGAAGGGCTTTATACTAACATGAACGCCATACGCCGTGACGAGATAACCGACAATCTCCATTCTCTTTATGTTGACCAGTGGGACTGGGAAAAGATTATAACAAAAGAAGAGCGCAACGAAAAAACCCTTAAAGACGTTGTTAACTTAATATACTGTGTATTGAAAAAAACAGAGCAGTTTGCTTTTGATAATTACGGAATAGAAAAGATTCTGCCAGAAAACATAACCTTTATTACAACCCAGCAAATGGAAGACGAATACCCGGAAATCACTCCTTCTCAACGTGAAACGGTTTATGCCGAAAAGTACGGCGCTATATTTATAATGCAAATCGGCGGTCTTTTAAAATCAGGAGAATCTCACGACGGCCGGGCAGCGGATTATGACGATTGGTCGCTTAACGGAGATATTGTGCTTTATTATCCTGTTTTAAAGCGTGCCTTTGAAATATCCAGTATGGGCATAAGGGTTGATGCAGAGACATTAAAAGCCCAGCTTAAATCAAGAAACAGGCTTGAAAAGCTGGAGCTTCCGTTCCAGAAGGCTGTCATAAACGAAGAGGTGCCCTTTACAATCGGCGGCGGAATCGGCCAATCGAGGCTTTGTATGTTTATGCTTAGAAAGGCTCATATCGGAGAGGTGCAGTCGTCGGTATGGCCAGAGGAAATGGAAAAAATATGCTTTGAAAATGGGATTAATTTATTGTAATTATAAATAGGGGATTGATAAAAATGAAATTTACTAAAATGCATGGTATAGGTAACGACTATATTTATGTTAATTGTTTTTCGGAAAAGGTTGAAAACCCTGAAGAAACTGCTGTTAAACTAAGCGACAGGCATTTCGGCGTCGGCTCGGACGGTCTTGTTTTAATTTGCCCGTCAGATAAAGCGGATTTTAAAATGATAATGTATAATTCCGACGGCAGCCAGGCTGAAATGTGCGGAAATGCAACTAGGTGTATCGGAAAATACGTTTACGACAAAGGCCTTACAAACAAAGAGGTTATTACGCTGGAAACAGGGGCCGGCATAAAAACATTAAAACTTAACATTAAAAACGGAGCCGTTGATACCGTAGAGGTAAACATGGGAGAACCTATTCTTATACCGGCTGAAATACCGGTTGCTTTTGATGGATTGGCGCCGGTTGTTAAAGTCCCATTAGAGGTCGGTGGGAAACTCTATGAAATAACATGTGTTTCTATGGGTAATCCTCATGCTGTTGTGTTTTTAGATAAGCCGGAGGATGTTGATTCATTAGAAATCGAAAAAATAGGCCCTTTATTTGAGAATAATAATATTTTCCCAAGAAGAACAAATACCGAGTTTGCAGCAGTAATTGACGAAAACACAATAAAGATGCGCGTTTGGGAGCGTGGAGCAGGGGAAACACTTGCTTGCGGAACAGGCGCTTGTGCGACGTTAGTTGCGGCGTCGTTGTGTGGCTTGACAAATGACGAGGTTACTCTCATTCTCAAGGGCGGTAATCTTAACATAAGGTGGGACAAATCCGACAATAACGTTTATATGAGCGGCTCGGCGACTTTTGTTTTCGACGGCGAAACCTTATAAAACATTTTCAAATTATTACAGGAGGTATTATACTAATGGCAAAGATTAACACTAATTATACTAAACTTCCGGGCAACTATCTGTTTGCTGATATAGCTAATAAGGTGTCTGCGTTTACAAAGGCTAACCCGGACAAGGAAATCATCCGCCTTGGTATCGGTGATGTTACAAGGGCTTTATCCCCAGCTGTCGTTAAGGCAATGAAGGAAGCAGCCGACGAAATGGGTACAGTTGAAGGCTTAAAGGGTTACGGCCCATACGAAGGTTACGATTTTTTACGTGAGCTTATAGTAAAGTTTGATTATGCCAAACGGGGCGCTTCTATTGGGGCAGATGAAATTTTTGTCAGTGAAGGCGCTAAAAACGACACAAGCTGCATCGGTGATATTTTCGGCGAGGACAACATAGTCGCCGTATGTGACCCGGTTTATCCGGTATACGTAGATTCAAACGTTATGGGCGGCCGTTCCGGTGAGCTTTTAGATAACGGTAAATGGAGCAAAATTATTTATATGGATTGCACAGAAGAAAACGGCTTTTTGCCTGCAATCCCAAGTCAAAAGGCAGACCTTGTGTATCTTTGCTTCCCCAATAACCCAACAGGCGCAACTGCTACGAAAGAATATTTGGAAGGCTGGGTAACTTACGCCCTTGAAAATAAGGCAGTTATTCTTTACGACTCTGCTTACGAGGCTTATATTCAGGAGGAAAACATCCCTCATAGCATCTATGAAATAAAAGACGCTGAAAAATGCGCTATAGAGTTCCGCAGCTTTTCCAAAACCGCCGGGTTTACGGGCACTCGTTGCGCTTATGCGGTTGTGCCTAAGGCTTTGGTTGTTGACGGCGAAAGCGTAAACGCTCTTTGGATGCGCCGCCAGTCAACAAAATTCAACGGCGTTTCATATATAATTCAAAAGGGCGCTGCTGCTGTTTATTCAGAGGAAGGCCAAAAATCAGTCAGAGAAACAATAAAATATTATATGGATAATGCGGCAGTTATTAGAGACGGACTTACATCCGCCGGAATAAAGGCATATGGCGGCAAAAACGCTCCTTATATCTGGGCAAAAGCGCCGAATGGCTTAGGTTCATGGGAGTTTTTTGACATGCTGCTAAACGAGCTTTATATTGTAACAACTCCCGGCGTTGGTTTTGGCCCAAGTGGGGAAGGATATATCAGGCTTACAGCTTTCGGCAGCGCTGAAAAAACAAGGGAAGCCGTAGATAGAATCACCAAAAAGTTTAAATAAACCCAATTCGGTATGTTATTTCAATAACATACCGTTAGACTGTCGACAAAGTGGCTTTGCCACTTTGTCGAGTACTTATCGAAGAAATGCCTACACGCTGCCTATGGCGTGATTATGGCATTTCTTTGCGTTTTGGGATAAATAAATTCGCCCAAAACCTTTGAAG
>CAZEYG010000245.1:0-3988 GCA_964516575.1 uncultured Defluviitaleaceae bacterium | reverse complement strand
ATCCATTAGTCTGTAATATTGTGTTACCAGTAGCCGAACGCAAAAAAGCGTATAGAAATCCAATATCAATAGTATCTTTCAAAGTAATCCTTATGACATCATCAGAAAATACTGCCCCTTCAAGTGTTTTGGAAACAATGGTTACGCTGCCTACGGTGCCAGACCTTGTTAATAGAACATTTCCTTTTTGAAGCTTTAATTCCGAAATATCACATTTTGTCAATGCAGAAATGTATTTTTCGGGTCGGGGATACACATCTGTCATTTGCGACGGCAAGTAAAACGGAACACCATTTACACTATCGCTGTAAATTCGTTTAAATCTGCCGGGGTAATATGCTCGTTGTAACAAACCATTTGCCGGATCATCAAGCCTAATTGCTCCCCATTTGCAATGCTGCACTTTCTCCCTTGCATGTTTCCCGGTAACCTCAAAAACGCTTGCTTCAAGCCGTTTTCCAGCTTTTATTACATCATTAAGTGAAACAGTACACCATTTCACATCTTCCTGAGGAAGCTCGGCAAGCTTTATTTCCGGCAAAAGTTGTTTATAAGCTAAATTGCTCACCATGATATACCCTCCCTGCGTTTGAAGTCCTCAAATATCTGTGGGATTTCGGGAGTTTGATCGTCCTCTAATTTTACTTTTTGTTGCATAGATACCGTTCTGTCGCCCTCTGCGGTATCGCCGAGAACCAAAACGCTGTCGGTATCAGGGATTAAAATTTCGTTGCCCTCTTTATCACGCTTAAATAGGGGATTACCACGCTTATCGTGACCAACCTTTTCAACCATAGCCATAAAAATGCTATAATCAGCCATCTGTCCGCTCTTAGCTTCGGTGTCTTTTTGCTCATCTGTCTTCTTCTGCAAGAAAAGCACAGAGGTTTGTGTACCGTTGCGGGGCTGAAAGGTGTCTGCATGTAAATCCAAACTTGCTACGATGCGAGTATTTAGTATAAGCCATTCACGAATATACCCAAGCCCTGGAGAGCCTAAAATACTGTCCGGCAATACAATACCAACACGGCCATTTGGTTTTAGTAGCTGTATGCACCGCTCAATAAACAATATCTCAGGCGGAACAGACGATTGTAATCTATCCGTTTTTGTCCATGTACCGGTTTTTTGCTTGTCCTCCCATATATAGGCGAGGTCATATTGTTTTAGAATACTTTCATCCTTAATCGGTATTTTGCTACCAAATGGCGGATTTGTAACAATAACATCAAAAAATCCTATACCGGTATGACTTCTGATATCTGCTTTGTTAATTCCAAGAGCGGCGGCAAGTTTATCTCTAAACTCATCGCTCCATTCATGAGGCGGCAATAATGAATTTGCTTGCAGAATGTTACCGCTGCCGTCATTGTTCATAACCATATTCATTTTTGTGGCTTTAACAAGATCAGGGTTTATATCAAAGCCAAAGTAACTACCCGCTGCCATTTCTGATACTCTATCTTGATAAGCTCTTATTTCATCGGCATTCCATTCTGCGCGGGGTTTACCGATGTCAGCGGCAAAGCGTTTTTCAAGCTCAGCCATAACATGCGTCATAGCCATCACGAGAAACCCCCCTGTGCCGCAAGAGCTATCCAGTACCTTTTCATCTATTTTGGGGTTAATCATTTCTACGACCATTTTCATGACATTTCGTGGAGTGAAAAATTCACCCCTGTCACCACGCAGATTCGCACCAACAATTTCTTCGTAGGCTTTCCCCTTAATATCAATACGAGTATTAAGCAAACTGTATTTTTGTAGTTCGCTCACGATATATGCCAAACTACGAGGGTGCAGCTTTATTTCGTCATTGGCTTCAAATATTTTGCCATGCTTTTTCTTAACCCTATCAAAAATCTTTGCGATGCGGTTTTTTACCGTTAGTTGTCCGTCAGGGTTGTTTCTTTCGCTTGATTTTGCGTAAAATTCAAGTGCTTTCGGGATATCTCTTTCGTCCTCAATCTTACAGAAGATTACTTTTAGCAGTTCAAAGAAAGCAGGCTGCTTTTGCAAACCGTCATTTACATGGATATGGTTGTGACATGTTCTGAAAACAAACAACAAA
Source organism: uncultured Defluviitaleaceae bacterium (assembly GCA_964516575.1). Lineage (GTDB taxonomy): Bacteria > Bacillota > Clostridia > Lachnospirales > WRBF01 > CAZEYG01. The sequence continues at coordinate 1,917 of CAZEYG010000245.1, read as the reverse complement.
TTGTCATCAAAAGCGTTTTTAAGAGTGTTGCGCTTAGGTCTGTCGATATCATCAAGATTTCCATCGGCTGAGGGAATATCGTTAAAATCTTCAAACCCTATCTGTCCTTTTTCGTTCACAACCTTACGAAATACAAATTTTTGTATGCCGTTAGTCCACATTCCCCACTCACAATTTGGGCAAGCAGACATATACGATTGAAGCTGACCAACACCATCTTTGGCATTACGGGCATCTACCGTTTCTTTTTTACATTCAATAATTATTTTAATGCTTTCTTGAGTTTGACTTTCACAGTCTTTGTCGAAAATGACAATATCCGCCCTGGGTTTATTTGAACCTAATTGTAGCGTAAATTCAATTTTTACATGCTTAGTTAAATACTTATGTTCATTTATCAAACGCTTTTCAATAGTCTGGCGTACGTATTCTTCCGGTGTATCATTTCTAAATTTCCCATCTATATAGTCGCAGACTTTGCCTTCGGGTATAACTATAACTTTAGCTGTTGACATTTCATTTTCCTCCACTTTCGGTCTGCGGCCTTATATAACAAACAATATCTGATAAATCGCAATTCAGTGCATAACATATCCTTGCAAGGACGTCAAAATCAGGGCGCTTAATTTTATTCTGACAATACGAGTTAAGCTGTGTTCTTTGGAGGTTTGCTTTACCAGCAAGTTGGTTCTTACTAATGCCATTTTTCGCTATATAATCTTCGATTGTTATCCTAAAATAACCGTAATCAACGCTATACTCCATTACGTACCACCTCCACAGTAATTATACAACAATGTTTCCAATATGTACAGTTGTATTTATTTACAGGGGCAGGGGGGTGGTGTACAGATTTTTACTATGCGTTCTTGCTTTTTCGCATACCTCACCGTAGCAGCTGTGCCGCCTGTCTGTCTGCCGTCCCAAACCGCAATAACCAGCGCTGACTGCTCAATCATATACCGATTACGTTTCATATAACAGTCCTTTGAATACCTCTCTGAATGGCTTTTCACAACGTCGCAGAGCTTAATAAGTCTTTGAAAATCAGCATCTGGCGTTTTTATTCTGCCCAAATATGGGATAGCAGCTTCAAGAGTAATATGGTACTGCTCTTTTAGTTCTGCCACAATATCAGCAAATATCAAGTCCACACCTGCCGCAAAGCCGCTTATAAAATGGTTGTAGCCTTGCTCGATTGCAAATATAATTTCTTTGCGAAGTTCGGTAGTAATGGTATTTACGTTGTCTTGTGGGAAATCTCTGTGCCCTGTGACACAACAAGTTTTTGTGTTCATCTTGTATACTCCTTATTATAGTGATTTATCACTATAATAACATAAATTTGGTGCTTAGTGAAGTATCACTAATATAAATCTCCTTAGTGACATATCATTATATTGTAATATGTCACTAAGGAGAAACGGTAGATGAACACTCAACAGGCGGTAGCACACCGCATTTTAGGACTTTGTAAAGAAAAAGGATTTACCCCAAACGGTATTGCTATTTTTTCAGCAGTACCGCAAGGTACAGTAAAAAGCATTTTGAACGGCGAAAGCCAAAACCCCGGTATCGTCAATATAAAGAAACTGTGTGACGGCTTCGGTATTACCCTTGGTGAGTTTTTCTCCACGCCGGAGTTTGATGCTTTGGAGCAAGAAATAAAATAGTAGGGTACAACGTATAATGCCGTACTCTGCCTGTTCCGTTACCTTTCTCTATCAATATTTCTTTTGAGAAATTTATCGAGCTGTGGCTTTAACCCCAACGTCTCCACAAAATCCATGATACGTTCGATAAAACGCTGTAACTGACTGACTTTGGCTTCCAGTTTCTTAACAGAAAGCTGATTTTTGATAGACTTGTACTCATGCAACTCACTAAGCAGACCATCATTTTCTGCTTTGAGAGTTT
>CAZEYG010000244.1:913-3991 GCA_964516575.1 uncultured Defluviitaleaceae bacterium | reverse complement strand
TTTTTTGCCGTTTATGGCTAGGTAGCAAATTTTTTTACCGCTCATAACAATGTCTCCTAGTGCACCCGGATATTTCTTTGTGCCAAAAGCAAATCACAAAGGCATATTTCATTACGCAAATACTGACTGACATATTTAAGTATTTGCTCTTCATCTTTAAGTGCCCGCTTGCAATACTGTAAATCCGGGTAAAAGTGCATACATTCACAATGTATGAAGCCATGTTCTTCATAAAAAATATCTGCTGTCATATCGTTTGTGTCATTTGACACAAGAAGTCGCGCATTGAGCTTCGGGGCATTAAGGCATATGTCTTTGAGAACATATATAAAGCCATAGCCACGGCCATTTTCCGCTTCAACCAAATCGCCGTGCTTAAAAGGCACGGGCACGTCAATACAAACCGATTTCAATAAATTGGTTTCATAATTTTTTATATGCGGGACAAAACCCCCGCCATATATTTCTGTTATCACGCCGTCTTTTGAAACCTTGACATCCATACTGCCGGTTATGCCGATGTATCTTTTCTTAATGCACGAAGGCGCGTCAGCTTCTCTGCGCTTCACCTCCGCAAGCGTGTTTGCATAGGTTGAAAACAAATATGATTCCCAGCGGCTACCAAATGAATATCCCTTGATACGCGGAATACATACCTTTCCCTGATAAACAGCGCCCGGCTCCGGGCATAGAAATTTATCAAGCTCTCGTTTCTCTTGTTCTATTATTGCGGCAAGGGATTTATGAAAGCTCTTGATATGGCTGTGATTAAGCCTCTCTGCAATTTCCATGTCGGGATAATTCGCAATAATTTCCCTGTAAGCCTCGTGTTTGTCCGCAAGGCTTTTTGTGTTGCTATGGTTTATTAGCGCAAACTTACCCGCAATCAAAAGCGGGTTAGCGAACTGGATAAGCTGATAAAAGGGCTATATGAGGACAAAATCAGCGGTTCAATTTCAGCAAAACGCTTTGAAATACTCTCCCGTGAGTATGAAACGGAGCAGGAAAGTCTTGAAACGGAAATCACTGAGATTGAATCGTCTCTTGCGGTCTTTGATGAAGGTACAAGCAAGACAGAACGTTTCATAGAAATTGTCCGCAAGTATACGGACTTTTCGGAACTTACCGCTGGTATGCTAAATGAATACATTGAAAAGATACTGGTGTTTGAAGCTGAAAAAATCAACCATCGCCGAAAGCAACGCGTCCAAGTCCATCTAAACTTTATCGGGCAGTTTAACTTACCCAATGAGGGCGAACCCACGGAGGAAGAACCATTCGACCCAATAGCCCACCGCTGTGAAATCGGGCGCAACAGCTATTATCGTCATCGTGAGGAGATTCTTGCCAAGAAAGCGGCAAAACGTGAAGAAGTAAAAGCGATAAAACTGGCAACTCTACCCGCGAAAACACCTGAACAAATTGAAGCTGAAGAAGCTGCACGAAAAGAAAGACACCGTGCCTACCAAAGGGATTATCAGCGGGAATGGCAACGTAAAAAACGTGCTGAACAAAGCACGACCACAGCAAAGGCATTATAATCAATAAACAACCACCGAAAGGCGGCTTGCGAATAATCGTGAGCCGCCTTTTCATGTCCAAAAACGAGAGGGGAAACCAATATGTCAATTTACAAAGATAGAATCGCAAGCATTGAACAGGAAATGTTGCAACTACAAAATCGTAAAAAGGAATACCTACAAAAAGAAAAAGCTGCAGAACGAAAAGCCCGAAATCACCGCATTTGTAAGCGTGGCGCTTATTTAGAATGTGTACTACCCACAATTAAGGTTTTTTCAGATGAGCAGTTTGAAGCCTTTATCAAACGAACACTTCTTACTGTTTTTGCAACGCGGGAACTTGGCAAGATTAAACCACAAAACTTAACGCCGGAAGCGGCAGAGTCGGAAAATGTAATAAATCACATCGCCGATACGCCAGCCACAAACTCTACGGAAACGGCTAAAACAGTCACTACAGAAGCAAAAGGAAACGGCAAAAGCGCAGGGGAGGGGTGGCTTGACCACCCCTCTTTTTAAACCCGAAGGGCGCACTTATACGTTCTATCGAACGTGTGCGCCCTGCCGGGGGCATTTTTGACCTGTCGGTCAAAAAAGTACAAAAACCAACACAAGGAGTTGAAGCTTATGGCAATCTACCATTTGCATATGCAAATCATAACGCGCAGCGAGGGTATGTCCGCTGTAGCTGGTGCGGCGTACCGTGCCGGCCAAACACTAAAAAATGAATATGATGGCGTGACTCATGACTATACAAAAAAGCGTGGTGTTGTCCATACCGAAATCATTTTGCCAGAGAACGCTCCCGCTGAATACATCGACCGTTCAACCCTTTGGAACGCCGTAGAAAAGTCCGAGCGGTATAAAACCGCACAGCTTGCCCGGGAATTTGAAATTGCGCTGCCCGTAGAGCTGACAATAGAACAGAACATTTCTCTTGCCCGCAGGTTTGTAAAAGACACACTCGTCAACGCTGGAATGTGCGCTGATATTTGCGTCCATGATAAAAACGACGGCAATCCACACTTTCACGTTATGTTGACCATGCGTCCCTTTGAAAAAGATGGCAAATGGGCAAAGTCACGGACGGTGAACGGCAGAAAAATTAACACCGTGGACTGGAACGACCGTGACAAAGCGGATATTTGGCGCAAGGCCTGGCAGGATTACTGCAATGCCGAATTGGGAGCCAACGGCTTTGAAATTACTATCGACCATCGCAGTTATGAGGCACAAGGAATTGAACAAATTCCAACCGTCCACATGGGCGCGGCTGCTTCTGCCATGGAGAAACGGGGCATCCGCACTGAGCGTGGCGATATTAACCGTAGTATCGAAGTTTCAAACAACAAACTGAAACAAATAAAGGCACGGCTTAACAAACTGGACAAATGGCTTACCGAAACAAAACAAAGCACAAATACCACTCCAACGCTTGCAGATGTGCTGTCTGAAATGTTGAATAGTGACAGAGAACAAAGTCACTATGCACAAATTAGTGACTTTAAAATGGCAGAAAAAACGCTTCTCCAAATGTATAAGGGCGGAATTTTCGACC
>CAZEYG010000244.1:0-903 GCA_964516575.1 uncultured Defluviitaleaceae bacterium | reverse complement strand
ACAGCAAAATAATCTTACGACTATAGAAGATTTACGGGGCAAAGTTAGCAACTACTACAAAGAACGTCAAGCAATCAGCGACAAGCTAAAACCTTTTGAACGCCGCATAAAAACACTTGATGAACATATCAAACACAGCGAAAACTTTACCAAGTATCGTAAGATTGTAGAAAAGCGTAATGCATTGGATGCCGAGTATAAAACTTTATCAAAACAAGGTCTATTTTCCAAAGGCAAAGCACAAAAAGCACTTGAAGCCGCCGAGGCTTACGATTGGAAACACCTTAATGCCTTGCAAGATTATGACACCGCAGAAAAATATTTGCGTGGCGTATTGCAAAAGCGTTTCGACCCTAAGAATATTCCTGTTACCAAGTGGCGACAAGAGCGGGAAACTCTTGCACAGGAAAAAGGTGGGTTGAATACGGAATATGCCTTTTTAAAAGAGCGTATTCTTGAAGTTGAGCGTATTAGAAAGTATGCCGAAGAAGTACAAAGAGCAATCCAACCATCGGAAAGGAAAAGGGACAACGCGCAACACATATAGCTTAATTGTGAATGGAGAGTCTGATAAATTGTTAATAATCAGTCTCTCCATTAAGGTTGTTGTCTAATGCCCTCATTAAACCGTAACAACCTTCCCCACCTTAACACACACCGAAGCCATAAACACGTTGTCTTGCACTTCAAACTTACACATGCCGCTATGTTTTTCAACCACAGCACGGACAGATGACAACCCAATGCCCGTGCCTTCACGCTTACTTGATAAAAACACATCGCCATCTCTTTTAAAAACACCGTTAAAGCTATTATCCACCGTTATAGTCAGAAGCTTTTCAAATAGCTTTGAATTTATTTTGATAATGAACATAGAGTTTTAATAATTTCTATATGAGTATT
>CAZEYG010000243.1:0-3994 GCA_964516575.1 uncultured Defluviitaleaceae bacterium | reverse complement strand
TCATAGCAGTGTTATTTGTTCTTGCGGTATTAGCTCTGTTAGTCATAGCAGTGTTATTTGTTCTTGCGGTATTAGCTCTGTTAGTCATAGCAGTGTTTTTTGTTCTGTTAGTTGTTGTAGCTGTGTTGGCTCTGTTAGTTGTTGCAGTATTAGCTCTGTTAGTTATAGCAGTATTTGTTCTGTTTACAACTGTGTTGTTTAAGCCATTATTATAGCTGTACATGCTGTTAGGGGTAACTGTTGTGCCGTAGTTTACTCCTGTGTTAGGCATAAAAGAATTAGCTCTGTTTACTACGCCATCATTGTATCCATACATATTTTTGTTATAATAAGCTGCTGTTCTTTCTGTGCCGCTTATAGGGTTAACGCTTGTTATCTGATTGGTAAGAGACTTTGGCTTGATTGTACGTCCTACATAATTATTATAAGGGGGTGTGTTGTATGTTGTGTCGTAAAGCCCGTAGTTGTTTACACCATAATCCCTGTAATAATCAGTATATTTGTTTTTGTTAATGCCGTCATAACCGTAACCATAACCATATCCATATCCGTTGTTAGCGGTTGTCCTGGTTTTATATATGCTGTTAGTTATTTTTTCACCTGTTTTGTTAGGGTCATTGTTAGCTGGAACATTACCTGAACAAGCTGTTGCTGCAAATATAGCTGAAATAGCCGCCGCTACCATAAAATGTTTATGCTTCATGTTTTAACCTCCTGTTTTCAATGTGGCCTTTTAATCATTACAAAACACTAATAATTTAATGTTTTAATTTACGATTAAACGGACGAGCTTTTTGCGCTCGTAATATTATTGTAAGCAAATTGAAATTATAAATACTGTAGTTAAGCTGGCACTAAAACAAATATATGGCTAAGGATTAATATGGAAAAGGTGATTTTATGAAGAAGTCAGCCACATTACTTTGTGTAATGGCAATAATATTTATGGTATTTTTTATCAAAAATATATACGCAGTTAATTTTGGAAACGAAAATCAAATTAAAAAAGCAAACATATACTTGGCAACCTTTAGTGAATTAACACAAAAAACAGCCGACTATTATGCTACAGCTTTTGGTTTACCGGAAGAACACTATAATGACAATGATTTCTTTAAATATTCCGACAACAGCAGAACACTTAAAATATACAAACAAAATAATTTTATTACTTATACTACAACAGAGATATTTAATAATGAAGATAAACAAAAAATAGATGAAGAGCAGGCTGTAGATATAGCAATATCCTTTTTTGAAAACAAATTACTTAAATTAGTATACAAAGAGATATTAATCGGTTTTGACGGGCATAAATATACTGTTACATTTATAAGCAACTTAGGCGAATTAAGTCTTTATGCTTTTAATAATAGTGTTGAGATGGATTTATATGGCAATATTTTAAATATGGAATATTATTTTTTAACATTTTCTAAATATGGGAGCTGCATTATAAGGGATTTAAAAGACGCAGAAGAGGAAGCAAGGCAGATTATTAAAGATTCGGGTCAAGGTATAAGTTTTGAAGAAGGCAGAGTAAAGCTGGTTTATGCTTATGAAAACAGCGTTATTCAGCCTATGTATTTATTCGAGGGCTTAAATATGACAGGAGATTACTATCAACTGCTTGTTAACGGGGCTTTATATAATTAGGGCGGCAATTAAGCATGTCATTAATTTTGCCGATGTAATCTCTTAAGAACCTCAAAGCTCCGTCAAAAGTGTGAAAAATGCCTTGAATTTCAATTATAAATTCAAGGCATTTATAAATTTGAAATATAATATTTTTTGGTGTATAATTGATTTAGCATGTTAAACTTTGGTAATAGTACTTTAATAAACTGCAGCCTAGTAACGAAAGGACTTAATAAATGGCTTTGTCAATTGCAAATGAAGTATTAAACCTTAAAAAGTATAAGAGAATTGCTATAATGGGCGGTACGTTCGATCCAATACATTATGGACACCTTGTTACCGCCGAAGCGGTTAGGAATGAATTTAATGTTGAGCTTGTATTGTTTATTCCAACCGGGTCACAGCCCTATAAGGAATCGTCCAGCGCTTCCCACAGAGAGCACAGATACCTTATGACCGTTATAGCTACGGCGGCAAACGAATATTTCGCCGTATCCCGGATTGAAATAGACAGAGAAGGAAGCACGTATACTATTGACACAATCAACGAGCTTACATCTTTGTGTAAAAAAAACACAGAAATATTTTTTATAACAGGAGCCGATGCAGTCCTTCAAATACTTAGCTGGAAGGGCGCAAAGGAGCTTTTGACCAAATGCAGCTTTATAGCGGTTACAAGACCCGGCTATAATAGAGAAAGCCTTTTTGAACACGCCCTTGAGCTAAAAAATAAATATGCGGGGAAGCTTCATTTTCTTGAGGTTCCCGCCTTGGCTATTTCATCTACGGATATACGCAGCCGTGTTAGGACGGACAAGCCTATAAAATATTTGTTGCCTGATGAGGTGGAAAAGTATATTATTAAGCAAGGCCTTTACAAAAGTGGGATTTTTTCAGTAGACATCCAAGACGTTAAAAAGCAGGTAAGAAAGCGGTTATCAGAAAAAAGGTATATCCATACGCTAGGTGTTGTAGGCGAAGCCGTCAAACTGGCTGAGTTTTACGGCGCAGACGTTGAAAAGGCTTATCTAGCTGCGCTTTTGCACGACATAGCAAAGGAGCTGCCCAACAAAACAAAGTTATCAAAAAGCAAAGCAGCCGGAATAAAGATTGATAATATTATGAATGAACAACCAGATTTACTCCATAGCTTTCTAGGTGCCGAGTTGGCAAAGAGTGATTTTAAAATTAACGACAGTGAAATACTTGACGCTATTAGGTTTCATACCTTTGGAAAAGCCGGCATGACGCTGTTGGAAAAAATAATTTACCTAGCCGATGTAATTGAGCCTAACAGAGAAATCTACGAGGGTTTGGGTAAGATCCGCTCCCTTGCCTTTGACGATATAAACAAAGCCGTTTATACGGCTATGGATACAACTATAAGTTATGTAAAATCCAAAAACCGCTCAGTCTACTATTTAGGTCAAGAAGCGCTAAGTTACTATGAGGATTTAAGCAAATAAAATTTACTATTGCGGCGACAATTAAATCTTACAACTATTTTGCCGCCGTAAGCCCCTTTTAAAGGACTCCGGCTAAAAGTTACGATAGTAAGTTAGTCGGTGGGGTACTATAAAACTATTAGGAGGAAATTATTTTGGGAAAAACTACAAACATGTTAGACGCTGTTAAAATTGCTTACAAGGCTCTTGACGATAAATTCGGCAAGGATATTACAATTCTTAATATCAGCAAGTTATCAACCCTTTCGGACTATTTTATTATTGCCGAAGGCAACAACCCAAACCAGGTTAAAGCGATGGCTGATGAGGTTGATATGCAGCTTGGCAAGGCAGGTATCTTTTTAAAGCATTCTGAAGGCAGAAACACAGCAAACTGGATACTGTTAGACTTTGGTGATATTATTGTGCATGTATTCGACAAGGAAAGCCGCAGCTTTTATAACCTTGAAAGAATATGGGGTGATGCCGAGGTTTTAAATATTAAGCTATTACCCCAGCAGTGAAAATATCATTTTTCACTGCCACCCTTGTAACGGAGCCTTACGGCTCCTAAGGGGTTACATCACAAATTTAATGGCATAGTTAACTGCCGACGTAATAGATTAAATCCATGATTAATACCTTTAAGGAAGGTGTCTTTATTGAGTGAGCCAAAAAGAGCTGCCAAAGGCCCTGGAAAAACAATTGAACCGGAGAAAAAGAATAAAAAATATAAAAGCTCCGCTGTTAGTAGCACGCTAAAAAAAGAATTGCTTTGTATTGTAATCATAGCCTTTTGCTTGCTGATTGTTATAAGCCTTTTTTCAGAAAGCGCCGCCGGTTATTTTGGAGTGCTTATAAAAAGTATCTTGATTGGTTTGTTTGGATTTGGGGCTTATATACTCCCGTTT
>CAZEYG010000242.1:0-4000 GCA_964516575.1 uncultured Defluviitaleaceae bacterium | reverse complement strand
GCTATAGTGCCTTTAGCAAAATTTTCAAATTCAAAAACACCCATAGGCCCGTTCCATACAACTGTTTTAGTCTCTTTAAGCGCATCAGCAAACAACTTTTGGGTTTTTTCTCCAATATCAACGCCCATCCATTCGGATTCAATTTTATCTGAATCAACGGTTTTAAACTCGGTATCGTTTTTAAACTCTTTAACAACAACAGTATCGACAGGAAGCAGAAAATTTACGCCTTTAGCCTTGGCTTTTTCAATCATTTCTCCGGCGTAATCAACCTTATCGGCTTCAAGGAGGGAAGAACCTACCTCATAACCCATTGCTTTTAAAAACGTATATGCCATGCCGCCGCCGATTATAAGAGTATCAACCTTATCAAGCAGATTGTTTATAACGTTTATTTTGTCCGAAACCTTAGCGCCGCCTAATATTGCCGCAAAGGGGCGCACCGGGTTGTTTACCGCATTCCCAAGGTATTCAATTTCTTTGTCCATCAAATAACCTGCGGCAGAGTCTGAAACAAATTGGGTTACGCCTACAGTTGAGCAATGAGCTCTATGGGATGAGCCAAAAGCATCGTTGACATAAACATCACAAATAGCGGCTAAATCTTTAGAAAACTGTTCTTCGTTTTTTGTTTCTTCCTTACGGAAGCGTGTGTTTTCCAAAAGCACGACATCACCGTCGTTCATTTCGTCAACAGCTTTTTTAGCATTTGCTCCTACAACCTCGTCATCGGCTGCAAACACAACTTTTTTACCCAAGTGTTCGGAAAGCCTTACGGCTACAGGCGCAAGGGTAGCGTCAGGGGCCGGGCCTTTCGGCTTGCCCAAATGAGAGCATAAAATAATTTTGCCGCCTTCCTGAATCAGCTTTTTAATAGTTGGAAGAGCTGCTACTATCCTGCTTTCGTCAGTAATTACCCCGTCTTTTAACGGTACGTTAAAGTCGCACCTAACCAAAACTCTTTTGCCCTTCACATCAAGCATATCAACAGATTTTTTTGCCAGCATAACAATTCCCCTTTCTTAATATAAATTAATTATAAACCTCTATATGTTAATATAATCAGTATTCATTAACGTTTTTTTGCAGCCTTTTCTTTCATTACATACTCGGCGATGTTTAAAGCGTGGTCCGATATTCTTTCCAGATTGGTGAGAGTATCAAGGAAAACAACACCTATCTGAGGGTTACATTCATTTAATGATAACCTGATAACGTGGCTTTCTCTTAACGTTTCCTCCAGGCGGTCAACCTTCTCCTCTTGCTCCATTACTTTTTTAGCAAGAAGTATACTATCCTGCTCAAGGGCGTCTATGCTATCGCTAAAGCAAGACAATGTAAGCTCCATAATTCCTTCCATTTCTTTAACGGCGGCGCTGGAAAAGTTAACCTCTTCCTTAATTATAAAACTTGCGAATTCCGCAATATTTTCGGAATGATCACCCACCCTCTCAACGTCGTTAACCGTATGGAAAAGAGCAGTAATTGTGTTGTTTTGTTCCTGGCTTATTTCAGTATTACAAATTTTTATCATAAACTCAGTAATCGCTCTAGCAAGAGTGTCTATAAGCATTTCTCTGTTTAATACTGCTTGTATCTTGTCCGAATTTCTTTCCATAAGGGCTTCTGTTGCAAGGCTTAAATTTTCCTTCGCCATCTTACCCATCCGAACAATTTCCTTTACGCAGTTTTCAACTGCAAAGGAAGGCGCTTCCAGTATTCTGTCGTCAAGATGAACGAGAGAGCTTTCGTCCTCGCCTGATTCAGTAACAGCCGCCATTTTAAGCGCCAAAGTAACAAGCAGGTTGGAAAACGGATAGAACAAAATGGTATTTGCAAGGTTAAATGTTGTATGAATCAAGCTTATTTGAACCAGCGTAATATGCCCCGCACCAACATCGGTATTAATGAATTTAAAGAATACTATTGCAATAATGCTGAAAAGAACACTACCCATTACGTTAAAAAGCAAATGTATGTATGCAGCTGATTTTGCAATCTTTGTGGCTCCAATACTGGATAGAAGAGCAGTGATACATGTGCCGATATTTTGACCCATAATAATATACACAGCAGCGTTTAAAGGGACAAGGCCTGCCAAAGCTAAGGATTGAAGTATACCGATTGAGGCAGAGCTGCTTTGTACTACAGCCGTAACCAAAGCACCGGCTAATACACCTAAAACAGGGTTTTCTCCAAGAGTTATAAAAATATCCTTAAATAATTCAGAGGTTCTAAGAGGCGAAACAGCAGAAGACATGCTGTTCATACCCATAAATAATATGCCGAACCCGGCGATAATTTGACCAACTTGCTTTATTTTATCCCGTTTTGGAAAAATAAACATTGCAGTACCAACACCTACGGCTATTGGCGCAAGAGTTGACGGGCTCAAATACTTAGCCCATTCAACAGACGAAACAATCCAGCTTGTAACCGTAGTACCGATATTTGCGCCCATAATAACGCCAACAGACTGATAAATATTCATAAGCCCGGCGTTAACGAAACCAACAACCATGACAGTAGTTGCGGAGCTGCTTTGAATTATTGCCGTAAACCCAAGGCCAACTAATACGCCTAAAAGCTTAGAGCTTGTAATAACCTCAAGAAGCTTTTTCATTTTAGAGCCGGCAGATTTTTGTAAGCCGGATGCCATTACATGCATACCATAAATAAATAAGCCAAGGCCGCCAATAAAAGAAATTATCATCTTCACGTAATCATCGGGCTGCAAAGCAATACCTCCTATATTGTCCAAAAAATTATGCCATTATTACGGCGGCAAATAAATATGTCATTAGTTTTGCCGACGTAACCCCTTAGGAGCCGCAAGACTCCGTCAAAGGGGTGGCAGTGAAAAAATGATATTTTTCACTGCCGGGTAATATCCATATTTAAACAAATTAATTATATCAGCTAATATTTAAAAAATCAAACCTTCATATGGCGAAATATTTCATAAAATCATAATGCCTTATTAATTAAATAACCCACAAATTAACTGAAATTTTTACTTGAAAAATTATAATTCTATAAAATTCGGCGTTCTGCCTCTAAACACCGTATACGCCTTAAACCCGGCTTCCCGAAGCATTTTTTCAGCATAATCAAACCTTTCGCCAATTGCCTTAGGATAATGTGCGTCTGACCCGACGGTTATAATTTCGCCGCCAAGGTTTTTATATGCCTTAAGTACTTCCAAGGAAGGATATATGTCATTAAGACCGTATCTAAAGCCGGAGGTATTGATTTCAATGCCCTTGCCGCGTTTTATTAGCTCGGTTAAAATTTCATCTATTATTACTTTATATTCCCTGTAAGCAAGTCTGTTATTCTCATAATTTCCGTATCTTGATATATAATCCAAATGTCCGTAAACATCAAAGCAATCAATTGTTACAATGTTCTCAAGAACTTCTTCTAAATAAATACGATGTGCGATTGCTTTATCTTTTCCAACAAAATATTCGTTGGTATATAAGTCTTTCTTTTCAACTGTATGGGATGAACCAATAATAAACTCAAAGGGAAAGGAGCCGGTGAAATCTTTTAATGTTTGCTTTAATTGAGGTTCAATGCCTATTTCTACCCCAAAAACAATACTTATCTTGTTTCTATATTTATTTTTTAGCTCATTAAATACTTCTATATATTCGTTATAATTTATGTGGAAGCTGAGCTCCTTGCCCTCGGAGGTATAGTCGATATGGTCTGTGAATGCAACCTCGTCAAACCCCAGCTTTGTTGCCTTCTCCAGCATATGCTCGGCCTTTGCGTCCGAATCAGGTGAAAAAGCAGTATGCAGATGAAAATCTTTTATAATCAAATCCAACACCTCTGAAAGTTATTTTCGTGAATGAACTGGTTTAATACCTAGTAGCTTGCTGCGGGTACTAAACCGATACTCCCCCGCTCTGAGGCGGGATATTCATTATGTTTATAATAATGTAACGATTTTAAGGTTAACAATGATTTATTTCTTTGTCAACATCAGGCA
>CAZEYG010000241.1:0-4021 GCA_964516575.1 uncultured Defluviitaleaceae bacterium | reverse complement strand
AGATGGCTTTTGCAGATATGAAAACATTAACAGACTACGAGCTTATAAGCTATTGTCTAACAATCGACAATAACTATTTTAGTGAGCTTGTTTCACGGTATAAGAACCTTGTTTATTCCATAATACTCCGCATGACTAACGATAGCGAGGAAGCTAACGACTTAGCTCAAGAGGTGTTTATTAAGGTTTATAAAAACCTGACCAAATACGAACCTGATTTTAAATTCAGTACGTGGATTATGAGCATAACCACCAACCATGTAATAGATTACAGGAGAAAACGCCGGCTTGAAACAGTCCCCTACGAGGCCGAGGAAATTGTTATTGAAGCGCCGAAAAACGAAGAACCTGAGGAGCTTTTAATAAAAAAAGAGCAGCGTGAACAACTTAGTAAGGTTGTTGAGGATTTGCCGGATATGTATAAGGTTCCTATTGTTTTATACCACGAACAGGGGTTATCCTATCAAGAAATATCCGAGGTTACGGAGCAGCCGCTGTCAAAGGTTAAAAACCGCATATTCCGAGGCCGGAAGATGTTAAAGGAAAGTTTATCCAGCTTGAAAGGAGGAGGAAGTTATGTCCTGTGATAAATACTACGTTCATATGATGCATTACATGGACGGCGCTATTACTACGGAAGAAGAGCGCTTGCTTCGGGAGCATATAAAAACCTGCTCTGCCTGCAAAGAGGATTTTGAAATATACGAGGAAATGCTTAAAGGTTTTTCAGAAACAGAGATTATAAACGCGCCTGACGGTTTTGAAGAAGCTGTTATGTCCAAAATCCAAAGCCTGGAGCATACCTATGAGCCTATGCCTGCTGCCGCCTTAGGTATTACAGACAGATTAACCACAAAGGAGTTTTTCGACTTATTTTTGTGTTATATAACAGGGCTTTGCTTGCTTGCTTTTGGCGGCTCTATTACAGCCGTGACCTACAAGACCGAAATAATCAGCTTTTTTACCAAATACCCGCAAACATGGGCAAGAATCAGCTATTTAGCCCCTACTTTAAACCGGCTTGAAGCCGCATTTAACGGCTTAGACCAGGCTATAAGGCTGGCTTTATCCGATATTGGAACCTTCGCCATAGAAAGCCAAATTCTTTTGCTGGTTGCTTTTTGTGCTTTAGCGGTTGTCCAATACGTGTTTTTCTATCGCAAAAAGCTAGGCGGAAGAGGTATTAAAAGCTGAATAATTAAAAACTTAGGCATTAAAAGTTAATTTAAAAAGAGGTTTATTATGAATGACATTCGTATACTGGCCATTGAAAGCTCCTGCGACGAAACGGCAGCCGCTGTTTTATTAAACGGCAGGAGCGTGCTTTCAAACGTTATTATGTCCCAAATAGACGTGCATAAGGCCTTCGGCGGCGTTGTTCCGGAGATTGCCTCCCGAAAACATATTGAGGTTATAAGCCAGGTGGTGGACGAAGCATTAACCGCCGCCGGAACCGGCTTTAACGATTTAGACGCTATAGCTGTTACAAAGGGCCCCGGGCTTGTGGGGGCTCTTTTGGTAGGTGTTTCATACGCTAAAGGTTTGGCCTATACGTTAGACAAGCCGCTTATAGGTGTTAACCATATTGAGGCGCATATAGCCGCTAATTATATCGAAAACGAAGAGTGGGCGCCGCCTTTTATGTGTTTGGTTGTTTCCGGGGGGCATACTCATCTTATATTTGTTAAGGACTACGGCTCCTTTGAAATCGTCGGAAAAACAAGGGATGATGCCGCTGGCGAAGCCTTTGATAAGGTGGCTCGGGCTATTGGCCTTGGGTATCCCGGAGGGCCAAAAATCGATGCCCTTGCAAAGACGGGGGACGAAACGGCAATAACCTTACCTCGGGTTTATCTTGAGCCGGACAGCCTTGATTTTAGCTTCAGCGGATTAAAATCTGCCGTTTTAAACTATTTAAACAAGGCGGACATGACAAATACCCCTGTTAAAAGGCAGGACGTAGCCGCCGCTTTTTCAAGGGCGGTTGTTGATGTATTAGTGGCTAAGACGCTTTTGGCATGTAATAAATACAACGTAAAATCACTGGCGCTGGCTGGCGGCGTTTCCTGTAACACGGCTCTTAGAGCCGCCATGAAACAAGGTTGTCAAAACGCCGGAATCAGGCTTAACATACCCAGCCCCATATACTGCACAGACAACGCCGCTATGGTAGGTTGCTTAGGGTATTACAGCTTAATAAAGGGTAAGGTAGACGATATGTCCCTTAATGCTTTTGCCGGGTTACAGCTTGGATAAGGACATTCGCCAAATGCACAAGCAAGCTTGCGCGCTTGGCTCATTGCCACCGCGAAAATCAAACCGCTTGTGTTAAATAAAGCGTTATTAACTTCATAGTAGCCTCTACGGCGTCGTAGTGGCTTCTTTCCATGCCGTGGCTGGCGTGAACCCCAGGGCCGATTAATGCGCCTCTTATGTCGTTTCCGCCTCGTAACGCAGCGCTAACGTCCGAGCCGTAATAGGGATAAATATCAACGGCATAATTAACCTTGTTTTTCTTTGCAAGCTCAATAAGCCTGCTAACCATTTCATAATCATATGGGCCTGAGGAATCCTTAGCGCAAATGGAAACGTCGTGCTCCGTACAATCCAAATCGTCACCTATACAACCCATATCAATGCCTAAAACCTCTGTTACGCCGGAGGGTAAAAAGGCCATGCCGTGACCTAACTCTTCGTATGTTGAAAACAAAACCTTAACTGTGTTCTTTGGCGTAACAGCTTTTTCCTTAAAATATTTCATTACGCCAAAAACAAGAGCTACGGATAACTTGTCGTCTAAGAAACGTGATTTTATGAAGCCGTTGTCAAGCATAACCGTTTTAGGCTCAATGCTTACTATGTCGCCGTTACTTATACCAAGAGCTAAAACGTCACTTTTGTTCTTTACCTTTTCGTCAAGGCGAACGTGCATTGTATCCTCTGTCCGCTCTAGGGAATCGGCGTTAGAGAAAACGTGCTGGGCCGGGCTGTTGCTTAAAATTGTGCCGGTATAGACGTTGCCGCTGCGGGTGTGTATTTTGCAATATTCGCCGTCCAAAGTCGGAAGGACAATGCCCCCCAGCTTAACAAAAGCCAACGTACCGTTTGATTTAACCGAACGAACCATTAGACCCAAAGTATCCACATGGACGCAAAGACCGATTGTTTTCTTACTTCCGCCGGCGATTGTTACGATGCCGTTGCCTTTTGCCGTATATTCAAAGGGATAGGAAAGCCCCTTGCTATAACTCTTTATTTTTTCGATAGCCGCCCCCGTAAAGCCGGTTGGGCTGTCGGTTGCAAGCATATCCTTTAAAATTGTGAGCACGTAGTTTTTGTCAAAATGCATAATATTGCTCCTCTGCCTTGTCTCTGTTCATTAGATCTTTAACGGCCGACATTGGGTTTTTGCCATTAAACAACACGTTGTTAATTTCGGACGTAATGGGCATAATTACCCCATGTTTTTCGGCCAGCGCATAAGCCGCCTTTGCCGTATTTACCCCTTCAACAACCATGTGTACTTCTTTCAATGTTTCATCAAGGCTTTTACCTTTACCAAGAAGAATCCCTGCACGTCTGTTGCGACTAAACATACTTGTGCAGGTTACGATTAAATCACCTATGCCGGTTAAGCCGCTGAACGTATGAGGCTCCGCACCCATAGCAACACCTAACCTAGCGATTTCGGCCATACCTCTTGTCATAAGGGCGGCTTTTGTGTTGTCACCAAAACCAAGGCCGTCAATCATTCCGGCGGCCAGAGCTATGACGTTTTTCAGCGCCCCACCCAACTCAACGCCTATAATATCACGATTGACATAAACTCTAAAGGCCTCGTTCATAAACAAATCCTGAACAACTTTCGCCACGGCTTCCTCCTTAGACGCCGCAACACAAGTAGTCGGCAGTCTTTTGCCAACCTCCTCCGCATGGCTAGGCCCCGCCAAAACAGCCACATGGCATTTAGGCACGGCCTGTTCTATTACCTGGGAAAGTCTTAAGAGAGAAGTCTCCTCCA
>CAZEYG010000240.1:0-4032 GCA_964516575.1 uncultured Defluviitaleaceae bacterium | reverse complement strand
TATCAACTGATAAAAAACTTAACGACAAGGAAAAATTCCAGGTCACTACCTCAAACATGGTTATGGGCGTAAGAGGCACCGGTCTTATGGCGTCTAGAATAATAATATATGACCCGGTTAGAAACAGAGGAATTGAAACAATTTCAGGCCAGGCTTATTGGGGTGATGTTGAGGTTTCGTTTACAAATGAGGGTGGTACGTCCGAAACAAGACAGTTACCTCCCGGCTGGCAGGTTTCGATTAGCTCAAATGCGCCTAATCAGCTACATCTTACTGATTTCCGGGGCTATCCAAGCTCCATTCCTAGTTTTGTAAGCGAGGAAATCCTTAGTAACCCAGAGTACAAAGCCCAATTTGAATCAGGTACTGGTATTACTGAGGGAGCCCTTTTGGAAATAATCGAGAAAACTAAAGCAAACGAAGATATTGAGACATCAAAACGCTTAGATGAACAGGAAAGGGCAGAAGCCAAAAGCGCAGATGAAACCCAAACTCCGGCGACTATTAGCGCCCAAATTACATCCGGCAGCTTGCCAAATACGACAGTACCGGCGGATTCGACTAATCCACCGAATCCTCCTTTAACCTCCAGGTTATATATAATGAGCCAGGCACCGGCCAGTACAACTATTAATTACGCTACTCAGGCGCCTCAGCTATTTGTTAACGCCGGTTCAACTGCATTGATTGATACAACTGCTTTGCGGTATGAATGGTATGTTGGTAATGTTGCTAACAAAGCCTTAATGAGTTGGATGAGTAATTTAGATTCAACCTTATCCACATTTCAGCCTTTTGGCTTAAACGCAACTCAATATTATTATTGCAAGGTAAATTATTTGAATACAGGTGAAACTGTTGAATCCGATATAATGGCAATAACCGTAAACCAGCCGGGTGTCAACCCGATATACATTTACCCCAGCGGGGTAAGTTTTAGTGAATTGTCGTCTGCTGTTGCCGCCGCTTCTTCCGGCGATTCCATATGGATTGCTACGGCAGCAATGTATACTGTTCAATCAAGCGACATTATTACAATACCATACGATGTAACGCTGTTTATCGACGCCGGAGCTGTTTTGGATGTTCAAGGTACTCTTGTTGGATCCGGCCGTAATGTTGTAGGTCATTCGGAAGGAAGCAGAATACATTTCTATACAGGTATCGTTACCGGCCTTTCAGAAATTAACCCGCTTCTTACCGGAACATGGTGTTATGTTGAAAACAGGTGGATTTCATCAGCTAGACGTAGATATGCTTTTGAGGCGTTATATGGCGTATTAAACGGCAGACCTGGGCTGTTGGTTCCTGATGCCGGTGATATGGCAGCCTATTCAGTCACGTATGCTGCCGAATGGGGTAGTCTTACGGCAACAGAACAAAGCGCATGTGCATTCTTAATCAAAAACAACATAATTGGGGGCATTGCACCTGGTGACCTTGGCTCAAACTATCCTGTTAACCGGGGTGAAATGGCCGCCGTGCTTGACAGATCCTTAAATGCTCTTGGTATTTCGCCGCCTATTACCAACCCAGGCGTTTCATTCCATGATGTTAACCCAGGATATATGTTCTATGACAGTATTATGCGAATGGCACAAATAGGGTGTATAGTTGGTTTCCCTGACGGCAGGTATAGGCCTTATGTAGATGTAGGTGCTTCGCCGGATGAAGTAATGATGTATATTTCTGTGTTTAATACTTATCTTCCTTAATTTTAACGAAGCAAGGAGTAAAACCAGCCAAAAGACGGGCATTGAGCGGGAACACGCCTTAAATAAAGAAACCACCCATTTGCCGGGTGGCTTCTTTATTTAGTAATAAACTTTGGCTCATTTAGATTCTAATACTACTTTGAGTAGTTGCCTGAACCGCCGTTAGCCATCTGTCTTTCTTGAGCCTCGATCATTTTTTTAACCATGTAGCCACCAACATAACCGTTCTGAGCGGAAGTAAGGTCGCCATTGTAACCTTGCTTTAACGGAACGCCTATTTCGTTAGCTACTTCATATTTGAATTGATCTAATGCCGCGCGGGCCTCTGGAACTGCTTTTCTTGAAGTTGTGCTAGTGCTGCTGTTGTTGTTCATCATATTCTGTACCTCCTGATTTTGTTTTGTATATTTTTTATACGTTTGTATTTATAACATATAAACTGATGTTACAATATTATTATTACCTCAATGAATGTTTTTATTATGGAACATTTTGCATTAAGGAATTTATTATCAGAAGGTTTTTTTGATATTACCAGCAAAGATTATGAAGTTGTCCTTCGGCTTCAAGAGACGGAAAATTGTTTTGCCTAAGCGCTTCATATAAAATAACTGCAACGCTTATGGATATATTCAACGAACGATGTTCTTTTAGCATAGGTATTCTTATGCAGCTTTCCCTAAACTCAAGAAGTATTTCTTCCGGGATTCCAGCGCTTTCTTTGCCAAACATAATATAGCTGTTTTCGTCGTATGTAACGTCTGTATAACGTTTTTGGGCTTTTGTTGTGGCCATGTATATAACAGGTCTGCTGGCAGCTTCTATAAAATGACTGAAATTGTCATAATAAAAAACTTTTAAATGAGGCCAGTAGTCTAACCCTGCCCGGCGTAAGGTTTTGTCATCAGTATGAAAACCAAGAGGTTTTATCAGATGAAGGGTTGCGCCTGTTGCAACACAGGTTCGTCCTATGTTGCCTGTATTTTGCGGTATTTCGGGTTCAAGTAAAACAATATGCATAATTATCACCACAATTTAGCTTGATTTTTAAAAGATATTATTATATAATAATTGTTATCAACTGCTGCATCATTAAGGAGGTATAATAAGGATGGATGCAATCGTAAGCAAATTAAAAAGCAAGAACCTTAAAATAACCCCTCAAAGGCTTGCTATATATAACTTTCTTTATAATACTACGGCGCATCCTAGCGCTGAAAATATTTTTAAAAGCGTTGAAAAGCAGTATCCGTCTATGAGTCTTGCTACTGTTTACAAAACATTGGATACACTAAAAAAATCCCTGCTTATTAGTGAAATAAATGTAGGCGAAGACAGCTACAGATATGACGCCAATACGGAGCCTCACCCGCATATTATTTGCGAGGAGTGTAAGGAGGTTGCCGACATTAAAAACGTCAAAACAACCGAAGCGCTGCGAAAAGAAATATCCGAAAGCACGGATTATGTTGTTTTAAGAGAACAGCTTTATTTTTATGGATTATGCCCCACTTGCCAGGCTACGGATTAACCGACAACTGCCCGTAAAAGCCGCAAGACTTCTTTTACGGGTGGTTTGTTTTTAAAACCCGCCGGCGGTTAAGCATTATAATGCCTACATTTGCTCCATTTCATCTGAGAAAAAGCCTTCTGTAGTGTCAAGCTCAGTAGCTATGTCGTCGCCTGGTTCTTCTTTTTTGTCTTTTTTAAACAGCCCTGATAAATTTAGCTTGCTTAACACAGTAGGCGCCATGTCGATTAATTTATTGAGGCTGTCTTGATTTTTAACGTTTACAAGCTGAACGTTACCCCCGGAGATTACTACAACAGCGGAAGGCTGAATGCTGGCGCCAAGGCCGCCGCCGCTTGTTTCCTTTTTATCCTTTGCTTCTTCTCCAACTCCTACAGCCCCGGCTCCAACGCCAAAGGAAACATCAACCAGCGGCAGGAGCACTACGTCGCCAAAGACTACAGGTTCGCCTATAACTGTTTTTGAAGAAATAAAGTTTTCCATTTTGCTGAACAAAACGTCCAAGTTGCTGTTAAGATTATTACTCATTAAAATCTTCCTTTCGTGATATACTTTAAACTGGTTTAATGATTTATTTTGATTTATTGTCTTTAGCTATAATACCTTTGATGATTTTCCAAATAGGTTTTGTAAGTATAAACCTGATAATTGGTGTAAGCAGCTCCAAAAGGGTAAGCCTGCCTTTTGCGTCTAGGGTTATGTTAACTGTTTCCTTGGAAAAATCTCCTTTTACGGTCATGTTAAGGCCGTTGAAAGCAGATACAATGCTTTCGGCGTCAAGTAAAT
>CAZEYG010000239.1:0-4048 GCA_964516575.1 uncultured Defluviitaleaceae bacterium | reverse complement strand
TCACAACTGCTTTTTTCATTTATTGTGGGGCTTTATTTTTTTAATCTGCTGCAAAATCAAAGAAGCTCAAAAAGCAGCATAGAGGCTGATTCATCAAAGCAGTTGGAATATATGAATAAGCTGCGTAATATAAAACTGAACAAGCCAATATCCGAAAGCACACGGCCGGAAAGTTTTCCTGAAATTATCGGGCAGGAAAAAGGAATTAAGGCGCTAAGAGCAGCATTATGCGGCCCATCTCCTCAGCACGTAATAATTTACGGCCCACCTGGAGTAGGCAAAACAGCAGCAGCACGAATTGCCTTAAAAAACGCCGCAGCCTCAGAAGGTTCGCCTTTTACTGAAACTTCACCTTTTATTGAAATGGACGCCACGATTCTCCAGTTTGACGAAAGGAGTATTGCCGACCCGTTAATCGGTTCTGTACATGACCCAATTTATCAGGGGGCCGGAGCGTACGGCAGCGCAGGAATACCACAGCCAAAATGGGGCGCCGTTACAAACGCTCACGGAGGAATTTTATTTATAGATGAAATAGGCGAGATGCATAATATGCAGATGAACAAATTATTAAAGGTTTTAGAAGACAGAAAGGTCATACTTTCAAGCTCTTATTATACAAAGGACAACGAAACTATACCAAAGCACATTCATGATATTTTTACAAACGGGCTTCCGGCTGATTTCAGACTTGTAGGCGCAACAACACGTACCCCCGAGCAGCTTCCGCCGGCTTTGCGCTCTAGATGTACGGAGGTGTTTTTCAGAGGACTTAACAGCCAAGAGGTTATGGAAATAGCTAAAAATGCATTTAAAAAGGTTAAGTTTTCCTATACGGACGACATACCGAAAATTATATCCGGTTATTGCCAAAACGGACGGGATACGGTAAATGTGGTTCAAACGGCTATATCCATAGCAATGCTGGAAAACAGAAGTTCTGTAACAACCGAGGATATCGAGCAGGTAATAGAATATGGAAGATATACTAAAAGTTATACAAAAAAGATTCAAATAGAAAATAGAGTAGGGGTGGTTAACGGCCTAGCCGTATCCGGCGGAGACAGCGGTATAGTTATTGAAATTGAAGCAACTGCCGCTAAATGTGAACCGGGGAAGGGTACGTTTAAGGTAACAGGCATTATCGAGGAAGAAGAGCTTGGGCAGGAAGGAAGAAGGCTCAAACGGCATAGTACTGCCAAAAGCTCTGTGGATAACGTAATTACGGTGTTGTCAAAAAGTTTTGCCATAAAAGCAAAGGATTATGACTTACATCTTAATTTTGTAGGAGGGATGCCTATTGATGGCCCGTCGGCAGGTGTCGCAATATTAACTGCCATATATTCGGCTGTTACAGGTAAAAAGCTAAGCTCTGAAATTGCAATGACGGGGGAGGTGACGATAAAAGGTAAAATAAACCCTGTTGGCGGAGTTCCGGCAAAAATAGAAGCAGCTATTGAAGCAGGCGCTAAAAAAGTAATCATCCCAAAGGAAAACTATCAGAAATACTTTTCATGTTATAATATTGAAATTATAACAGTAGAAAATATTAACCAGCTTATTATGGCTTCATTTATTTCGACAAGAAAACAAAAAAGCTACTACAATAATGCTGTGGTAACTGCAACAGGGCTTAAATAAGCATAAATATCAAACATTTTAGGATTTTTGCAATAAATAACCTTGACAAATCCTAGGAAAACAGTTATAAATAATATTGAACTGGAAAACAGGGAAAACAGGAAAAAGTCCGTATTTTCAAGGATAACGGAAGTTTACCGAGGTTTTAATTTAAGGAGGAATTTTAATGAACAAAAGCGAATTAATAGCTGCTATGGCTGCAAAAAGCGAGCTCAGCAAAAAAGATTCCGAAAAGGCTTTAAAGGCTTTTGAAGAAGTGGTTACTGAAGAATTAGTTAAGGGCGGAAAAGTTCAGTTAGTAGGATTCGGTATTTTCGATGTAACCGACAGGGCAGCTCGCGAAGGCAGAAATCCGCATACAGGTGAGCCTATGCCAATTCCAGCTGCTAATGCGCCTAGGTTCAAAGGTGGTAAGGGTTTAAAAGAGGCTGTAAACAAACCATCCAAACCCGCAAAAGGCAAGAAGTAATTTTAAAATTAAAATAGTTTCTTGATTTTACTGATGTGAAAATTTATATAATAAAATAATTATTACGGGAGTGGCTTCTATGTAATTTTAAATATTGGGGAACCATTATTTAAATTATCTTCGGGCGCTCCTTGTTTAGTTTTGCAGCTAATACCGGAGGTTTACATGAGGTTAGACAAGTATTTAAAGGTATCAAGAATAATAAAGCGGCGACCTATAGCTAACGAGGCTTGTGACGCCGGAAGAGTGTCTATAAACGGCAAGGTTGCAAAAGCCAGCCAGGAGGTTAAGGTTGGTGACGTTATAGAGATTAAATTCGGTGATAATATTACAAAGGCAGAGGTTTTAGCTATAAAGGAAACAGTTAAGAAAGATGACGCCGCCGAGATGTATAGGAGAATATGAAAAAATCCGCTGGAGCATGTAACTGCTTTAGCGGATTTTTAGCTCTAAACCGGATTGGCCTTATACTAATCCTAGATTAAAACATAGAGTGCAGAGGGAAGCCGAACGCCAGAGGCGATTTAACCGATAGCAGTCTATGATTTTAATCAGGATTAGCACTTTTATGGCCTGCTTTAGCCTTGCCGCTTATTTCAGGCACAGGCTCAACATCGTTTTTAGGTATTTTGGTTTTATGGTTGCTTTCGGTTCCGTGGGGCTCTTTTGGATCGGGTCGTCTCATTCCTGCTTTAGCCATTTGCTAAACCTCCTGAATAAAGTATGTTTTTAATATTAACCCCACAATTAAATTTTATGCAATTTTTAATTGATCCATAAAAATCGGCTACGCAAAAAGCAGATGATAAATGGTTTTATTGTATGTTTGCCAGCTCTTTCTTTAATGTGTCAACCATATCGGTTTTTTCCCATGGCAGGTTTAATTCTTTTCTGCCGAAATGGCCATAAGCTGCTGTTTGTCTGTAAATGGGGCGACGTAGGTTAAGCTTTTTAATGATTGATGACGGACGCATATCAAAACATTTTCTAATAAGGGTTTCGATTTTATCGTCGGATATTTTGCCTGTGCCAAAGGTGTTTACTAAAATGGAAAGGGGTTGGGCAACACCAATAGCGTAGGCAACTTCAATTTCGCAAGTGTCTGCAATATCGGCCGCAACAATGTTTTTTGCCACGTATCTAGCCATGTAGGCAGCGGAACGGTCTACCTTTGTAGGGTCTTTGCCGGAGAAGCAGCCGCCGCCGTGACGTGCATAACCGCCGTATGTGTCAACGATAATTTTTCGGCCTGTAAGCCCCGTATCCCCAACAGGGCCTCCGATAACAAACCGACCAGTTGGATTGATGTAATATTTGGTTTTGTCTGTTATAAGCTCTTTTGGTATTGTGGTCTTTATTACGTGCTCAATTATATCCTTTTCAATTGTAGAATGTTCAACCGAAGCGCTGTGCTGAGATGATATAACAATGTTTGTTACGGCGACGGGTTTTTCGTTTTCATCATACTCAACCGTTACCTGGGATTTACCGTCGGGGCGTAAATAAGGCAGCTTACCGTTTTTACGAACCTCGGTTAGTTTTTTTGTAAGCTGATGTGATAAATAAATAGGCATAGGCAACAGGTCTTCTGTTTCCTTACAAGCAAAACCAAACATCATACCCTGGTCGCCGGCGCCGGTAGAGTTTTCATCAACGCCTTCTCGTTCCTCTAACGAACGGTCAACACCAACGGCGATATCCGGCGACTGGCTTTTGATTGACGTTATAACAGCGCAGGTGTTTCCGTCAAAGCCGTATTAGGCGTTGTCGTAACCTATTTCGCAAACTACCCTTCTTACTAAGCTGTCAATATCTATGTAGCAGCTTGTAGTCACTTCACCTGAAACAAGTATAAGCCCTGTTGTCGCCATTGTTTCGCAAGCAACCCGGGCAACAGGATCCATTTCAATTATAGAATCTAATATAGCGTCTGATATT
>CAZEYG010000238.1:0-4058 GCA_964516575.1 uncultured Defluviitaleaceae bacterium | reverse complement strand
GAACAAAAAATAAAACTCGATAAATCATATACCCTACCGCTCTTGGGAATCCTTGCCCTGCTGCCGGTGGAGATAAACACTATTGTCCGTGATATCGGTATAACACAGGATAACTTAAGAGCACAAAAAGGATTTGGTTATCTGTCTGTAACAACGCAGGAGTTACTTCTGTTTGCGGCATCAATTATAACTTGTGATTATGCCGAGAGTGTAAAAGATGGAGTATTAACGGCAACGCTTTCGACAAGCATAGCCAATATAATCATTGCACAGCAAGCCGCCATGATAGCAGCGATTTCCGCCTCCACCGCAGCGGCAGCTGGGGCATCGTCATAGACTTCGTAGCAGGACAGTAAAAGTCCATATCGTGGATTAAAAGTGAATGAGGCTGTATCGTTGGGACATAAAATAACTCCTTCTTGGTTTTTAATTGGCTAATTCTTACCAAGAAGGAGTTAGTCTTAACCTACTCTCCGGCGCTTAATAAATATTCCATCTGCTCTTCTGTCAGTATATCTATTCCAAGATTCATGGCCTTTAACTTCATCATTGCAACTTCATAATCTATTTCCGACGGAATATCGTATAAACCAGGCTTTAAATCCTTGCCGTTTTCGGCAATGTACAAAGCACTTAAAGACTGTATTGCAAAGCTAAGATCCATTATATCGGCTGGGTGACCGTTTCCGGCAACAATATTAACCAGTCTACCGTCTGCTAAAACGTTTATTACCCTGCCGTCCTTTAGATAGTAACCTTCAATAAACGGCTTGCGAAGCTCGACTTTATCGGACATGGCTCTAAGCTCAGGCTTATTAAACTCAACGTCAAAATGCCCTGCATTAGCCAGCAAAACATTGTCTTGCATTACATTATAATGCCTTTGCGTAATAACATCCTTGCAGCCAGTAGATGTTACAAAAATATGGCCTAACTTAGCAGCATCGTCCATCTTCATAACCTCGTAACCTTCCATTGCCGCCTCTAAGCATTTAAACGGGTTAACCTCTGTAATAATAACTCTGGCGCCAAGACCTTTTGCTCTTTTTGCAATACCTGAAGCGCAGTTTCCATACCCCGCAACAACTACTACCTTACCTGTAATCATAACGTTTGTAGTATACATAATAGCATCCCAGGTTGATTGGCCGGTTCCGTGAATATTATCAAACAAATGCTTGCAGTTTGCGTCATTAACCGCCATCATCGGAAAGTTAAGATTGCCGGCTTTTGCTCTGGCTCTAAGCCTGTGAATGCCGGTAGTTGTTTCTTCACAACCCCCAAGAAGATTTTTACCATACTCCTTACATTCTCCGTGTAATAGATTAAGCAAGTCACCGCCGTCGTCGATAATTATATGAGGGCAAAACTCAAGAGTCTTTTTAAGATGCTCTACATACTCTTCCTCTGTAGCATTATACCAAGCGTATACGTTCATTCCCAAGCTATCGAGAGCAGCGCAAATTTCGTCCTTTGTTGAAAGGACGTTTGAGCCGGTAGCCGCAACCTCGGCGCCACCTGCTCTTAATACAAGACATAAATAAGCTGTTTTCGCTTCCATATGCACAGAAACCGCTATACGTAATCCTTTAAAAGGCTGATCCTTTCTAAACCTTTCTTCTATTTGAGCCAAAACAGGCATAAATTCTTTTACCCATTCAATTTTTTTCATGCCCAGCGGCGCAAGCGATTTATCTCTAATGATACTCATCATCAAACCCCCATTTAAATTCTTTTATTATTAGAATTATAAGCAAAAACACACTGACTGTAAAGCAATATTTATTAATATATCCATCGAATATGTTGACATGTATGTCCATCTACTTTATATTTATATTCATGAAAACTATCTAAAAAAGGGGAATAAGCGAATAAAATGAAGGATATAGTCAATCTTGAAAAAATAAGAACTATCGCAGAGAATTATTATGCAGAAGGCGACTTTTATTGCTCTGAGGCTATTATAAAAACAATTATAGATGAATTTGGCATTGATACATCTTACGATGCTATTAAAATGGCATCGGGTTTTCCGGTTGGCGTTGGCGGAAAAGGTTGTGTTTGCGGAGCCATAAGCGGCGGAGTTATGGCGATAGGCCTTGTTTTTGGCAGAAGTGAAGCAAAAGACCCTGCTGTAAACAAAGCAATGGAGTTATCAGGCTTACTGCACGATAAGTTTATTTCATTGAGAAAGTCAACCTGTTGCCGTGTATTAACAAAAGGAATGAATTTAGGTTCTTCAGAGCATATTAAACAATGCGTTATGTTTACCGGTGATGTTGCTTACGAAGCGGCAAGGCTTATTGCTGAAAATTTAAATATTAAAACGGAATAAACAGAGTGAAATTACCCTTGCATTTTATTTTTTTATGTGATAATCTTATTTAACTAATAAACTAAAAACGATGACGGAGCACAAAAATATCTATGGTTACAACAAAAGAGAGTAAGCCGGCTGGTGAAAGGCTTACAGAACATAGAATATGAACTACGGCTCTCTAGTTCCTAACGGCGTCTACCCAGCGTTATCGGGGCAATAAGACAGGTTTGATTTAGCCTGTGAATTAAGGTGGTACCACGAAGCCCTTTCGTCCTTATCGGCGAAGGGTTTTTTTATTTCAATGATTATGTCAGGAGGAAACAAAATGAATTCAGTATACGATACATTGTTTGAACGTGGGTTCATAGAGCAGGCTACACATTTAAGCGAGATAAAAGAGCTCCTAGCAAAAGAGAAAATATCTTTCTACGTAGGTTTTGACCCAACGGCAGACAGCCTTACTGTCGGCCATTTTATCCCTGTTATGGCTATGGCTCATATGCAGCGGGCCGGTCATAGACCAATAGTTCTTGTTGGCGGCGGGACGGGTATGGTTGGCGACCCAACGGACAAAACTGAAATGCGCCGCATGATGACCCCAGAAGAGATACAACATAATGTTAACTGTTTTAAAACACAACTTTCAAGGTTTATCGACTTTACGGACGAAAGAGCCATAATGGTTGATAATGCCGATTGGCTGTTGAAGCTTCAATATGTTCCTTTTATTAGGGAATACGGTGTTCACTTTTCCGTAAACCGAATGCTTACGGCGGATTGTTACAGAACCCGGTTTGAAAAGGGATTATCATTTTTTGAATTTAATTATATGATAATGCAGTCTTATGACTTTTTGGAGCTTTTCAGACGACACAACTGCAAAATGCAAATGGGCGGCAACGATCAATGGTCAAATATAATTGGCGGTGTTGAGCTGATTCGCCGTGTTGAAAACTCTGAAGCCT
Organism: uncultured Defluviitaleaceae bacterium; assembly: GCA_964516575.1. GTDB lineage: Bacteria > Bacillota > Clostridia > Lachnospirales > WRBF01 > CAZEYG01. The sequence goes on along the minus strand of CAZEYG010000238.1, from coordinate 770 downwards.
ACGGTATGACCTTCTCACTTCTTGTTACAAGTGAAGGCAAAAAAATGGGCAAAAGCGAAAAGGGCGCTATTTGGCTTGACCCTAAAAAAACCACCCCTTACGATTTCTTCCAATATTGGCGAAACGTAGATGATAAGGATGTTTTAAAGTGCCTTAGCCTGTTAACGTTTTTACCAATGGATGAGGTTAAAAGGCTCAGCTCTTTAGAGGGCAGCGAAATAAATAAGGCAAAGGAAAAATTGGCGTATGAAGTAACAAAAATTGTTCATGGTGAGGAAGAAGCCGAAAAAGCTCTTAAAGCGGCGAAGGCGTTGTTTGTAGGCGGAAAAGAAGAAGGCTCTATACCTGCAACCCATTTGGAAAAGGAAAAAATTATGCCGTCGGTTAATGTTATCGACCTACTTATAATGACAAACCTTGTTCCTTCCAAAAGCGAAGGCAGACGATTAATAACACAAGGTGGCTTAAAAATTAACGACTCTAAGATTTCTGGTATAGAGCAAAATATTTCTGTTGAAGATTTTACAGACGGCTCTATTATGATTCAAAAAGGAAAGAAAGTATTCCACAAGGTAGTTTTAGACTAACACATTATGCTCAAAAGCAGGCTCTAATACTAATCCTAGATTAAAACATAGAGTGCAGAGGCAAGCCGAACGCCAGAGCCGTGATCCTTTGACCGATAGCAGTCTATGATTTTAATCAGGATTGGTATAATAACACAGGTGAGCCTGTTTTCATTCTTTTTTAAGCATCTTTATTGAAAAAGC
>CAZEYG010000237.1:0-4061 GCA_964516575.1 uncultured Defluviitaleaceae bacterium | reverse complement strand
TAGAAAGCTTCCATTCCAATAATTGTTACACCTTCGGGGATTGATACGCTTGTTAATCCGCTGCAGCCGCTAAATGCAGCATAATCAATGGTTGTCACAGTGTTTGGAATAACTACGCTTGTTAAACTTGTGCGGCCACTAAAAGCACTCAATCCAATAACTCTCACCGCAACACCGCCGATTGTTGGCGGAATGACAACATCTCCGCCAGCGCCCTTGTAGCCTGTTATAGTGCTTCTCTCTCTGTCAAAATCAAAATCACTTTCGGGTGACGTTGGCGACCCCGGCGGTGTTGGGTCTGAGCCGAATTCAACCGTTCTGTAACCGTTCCATGTTGGAGTGGTGAAGCCCGTCTTGCTCGGCTGATAATATATTGTAAATCCGGCGGCTGCACCATAAAAAACAGATGCGTCAAAGCTTTGAGGTGCATTGCCTAAAAAGGACGCTGAAGGAAGGCTTGAACAGCCCTCAAAAGCACCGCTTCCAATACTTTCAACCTTATCCGGGATAATTACACTCGCCAAGCTACTGCATTGATAAAAGGCTCTGCCATCAATGTGGGTAACACTATCGGGAATGGTTATACTTGCCAAACTGCTGCAGAGACTGAATGTATAAATGGGAATCTCTGTAACGCCGTTCGGAATAACTACACTTTCAAGACTTTTGCAACCGCTGAATGCTGAATTGCCAATGCTTGCAACACTGTCAGGGATGATTATACTCCGTAAGTTCTCAGACCCTGAGAAAGCAGCTGTACCAATGCTTGTAACGCCTTCGGGAATGGTTACGCTTGTCACATTACTATAATAAAAAGCCTTCTCTCCAATAGCTTTTACAGTAACGCCACCGATTGTTGACGGAATTATTACCTCTTCGCCTGCGGCTCTGTAGCTTATTATAGTGCCCGTCGCGCTGTCAAAGTTGTAGTCGTTTTCGGATTCAGGCGGCTGCCCCTCCCCAAATGTAGCCGCTTTGTAGCCGTTCCATGTTGGAGTGGCGAAGCCCGTCTTGTCCGCTTGATAATATACTGTAAAGTTGCCGGCGGTTTTATCAAAAACACCCATGCCAAAGCTTTGCGGAGCATTGCCTAAAAAGTACACGGCACTAAGGTTTTGGGCATTCTGGAAGGCGTAGCTACCGATACTTGTGACTTGCTCCGGGATGTTTATGCTTGTTAAGCCGCAACCTGAAAAGGCACCCATTCCAATGCTTGCAACTCTTTCAGGAATAACTATGTTTGTCAAGCTTATACAATTGGAAAAAGCGGAATCACCAATACTTGTTACACTGTCGGGAATAGTTATGTTTATTAAGTTGGTGCTGCCGTAGAAAGCTTGTTTGGCAATGCTTTTTACACCGTCAGGAATTGACACACTTGATAAAGCACTACAACCACGGAAGGCACCATCTCCAATACTTATAACGCTTTGAGGAATGGCTATGCTTGATAAAGAACTACATCCATAGAAAGCTAAATTTTCAATGCTTGTTATACCTTCAGGAATGGTTACGCTTATTAAGTTGGTGCAATTCTGAAAGACGTAGTAGCCAATACTTGTAACATTTCTTGATATAACTGCACTTGTTAAGCCTGTGCAACCCTCAAAAGCAGAAAATTCGATGCTTATTACGCTATCAGGAATAACAACATTTGTTAAGGTTAGGCACGCTTTAAATGCCTCAGACTTAATGCTTGTTACAGCAACACTGCCGATTGTTGACGGAATTATAACATCTCCCCCGGCTCCTTTGTAAGCTAATATTTCACCTGTTTCGCTGTCAAACTCAAAATCGCTTTCACCGGTGGCTGCCATAGCCACATTAACAATCACAGGAACTCCGCCCATATTGCTTAAAACAATAACAAGAACAACCGTCATAAACAGCGACAAGATACGCTTTGATGTTTTCATAATTTTCCTCCTCATTGTGTTTAACTTCTATTACAAGATATCACGAAGCTGCAGAATATTCTACAATTCTTAAGAATGTTAAGAATGTTTATAAGAAGCCGCCTTGATTATAACAAGGCTTCATGATAATATATCTATAAAGCAATGTCGCTATGGCGATTCAACTTGGGGCGATTGAAAATGAATATTTTGATTTGCGATGACGAAAAGGCGTTTGTTGAGACGATTATTGACTTTTTTACGGCAGACTGTTTTTTTGAAAACGCTGTCTTTTTTAGGGCATATAATGGGCATGAAGCTTTGGAGCACGCCCTCAATAACAAACTGCATCTAATGATTATTGACGTGATGATGCCTCTTATGGACGGCTATGAAGCTGTGAAAAAAATAAAGCAAAAGCAAGATATTCCCGTCATTTTTCTTTCAGCAAGGTCAGAGATTGATGATAAAATTTTGGGGCTGCAAATCGGAGCGGACGATTATATGGTCAAGCCCTTTGATAAACGTGAGCTTATAGCGCGGGCGCAGGTACAGCTTAGAAAGGGCAAAACCGCTGGCGGCAAAAACTGCGATTATGTAAACGGCGGCTTGTTTCTTGATGAAAAAAAAGCCGTCGTTACGCTCAACGATGAGATTGTAGAACTCACCGCAACCGAATTTAGGATTTTGCAGCTACTTATGAAAAATATTGGCAAAACCTTTTCCGCCTATGAAATTTACAAATCGGTTTGGGGGCATGAGCCTAATATAAAAGCCGGGCAAGCCGATGTTGTTTATGTGCATTTGACAAAGATAAGAAAAAAGATTGAACCAAATCCCAAAAAACCAATTTATCTAAAGGTGGTATATGGTGTCGGAATTAAAATCGAAAGGATATAATATCATCAGGTCTACAGTTCTTTTGTTCCTGTTTTTCTTTTTGGGAACGGCCGTAAACGCTTTTGCCCAACTGCTCAAGTCTATTGCCGCGCTAGGCAGCGGAGGGGATTACAAAACTGTTCAAGGGTTGCTTGCTGTGTTTATTTTTTCGCTTGCGCTTTTCTTTTTATGCTTATTCATTTACAATAGCTTTAGGCGAGGGAAGCCGACATTGTGTTTTACTGAGAAGCTTTTACGCAAAATACCCGCCGAATTAACGGTTTTCATACCCGCCGCGTGCCTTTTTGTGTGCTTTATTAGGATACATGGCTTATACGATGAATTGTGGCTAAAGCTGTACATTTTTTCAGGTGTTGTATCTGTTTGCTTTTTCTTCTTATACGCCGGCAGTGTCCAAAAGAAAGAGCGTATTTTGTTTGAAAACTCGTTCATTTATAAATCCTTCTTTTCCTATTACAATAAGGACGGCAAAAACAAACTGTATTTCGATGCCTTGTTTTACGCATGGCTAAGAATAGCCGTATTTGCCGTGCTTGTGGGTATATCAATAACACTATCTATTTTTATTATCGGAAGTGTGTCTGACTTGCATTTGCAGCATCCCGATGCCGATGCCGGGGATAGTGTTAACTATATCGGAGTGTCGCTATTTGTCACATTCCTTTTGATTTACCTGATTATTGAGGAATATATAAAGATAGTGAGGTTCAAAGAGGTTTACTCAATTGCCGACAGGCTGTTTGAAAGAACAGAACGGTGCAACATAAACAAAACCGACTTAATGTCGTTTATGGGTCAAAAGCTCGATAGTCTTAACGAAGATATTCACGAAATTGTTGTTAAATCCGTCAGAGATGAGCGGCTGAAAAATGAGCTTATATCAAATGTTTCGCATGATTTGCGAACCCCTGTGGCGCACATCAAAAACGCCTTGACTTACCTTGAAGAAAATGGATTTGACACCGAAAAAAGCAGACGCTATTTTGAAATTGCAAAAGCGGGAAGCCAACGCCTAGAGCGTTTAATAGACAGATTGCTTGTTGCTTCAAAGGCATCCACAGGAGCGATTATTCCTCAACCGCAATCAATTGACCTAAGCGAGATGTTGCGACAGATGTGGGGCGAGTTTAATGAAGAATTTGACAGCAAAAAGCTTACCGTTAAGTTTAGTCTTTCAGACACCTTGATATTTGCGGATTCGGATTTGCTTTGGCAAATATTTGAGAATCTTTTTTCCAACATCGTAAAATATTCCCAAGAAGGTAC
>CAZEYG010000236.1:0-4061 GCA_964516575.1 uncultured Defluviitaleaceae bacterium | reverse complement strand
CTTTACAATTATCGTTTTTTAGTCAGCTTTATTACATATAAGTTTATCACTGATTATCATGCAAAACAAATGTAATTAATGGAATAGTAAAACGCCGGCTTTTGATTGAGAATGGGTGGTTCCCTTGAACGCTATACAGAAGTATTTTAAATACCGTCAGTCTTTAATAGACCAATATGTAAAGGGCGATATGTCTAAAAAAGAGTATTTGGATAGAAACCTAGACGCTGTCCTTGCTTTAAGCAGGAAGCCTTTTAAAAACGTGGATACTGTTGAAAAGGCGCTTTTTAATTATCAGTATTATAACGCCATGGCAAAGGAAGCTAAGGTTATTAGCGGAGGCGCAGCAGATTTTGAGCTAAAGCGGGAAATGGCAGACACAAAAAATTATTATTATCAGAAAAAGGACAAGGCCACCCTTTCGGTTCTACGGCTGCTGGATTATAAAAATGTTACCGCTTATTTTATTAGCGTCCATGCGAAGCACCTAAACGGCGTGCTTTTTGAAATTATAATTCATGATTATGAAATGATACTCCATTCGGCCAGCCCCTTAATACTGAATAAGTTAAAAGAAGAAGGGGTTTTTATGCAGGAAAAGCAAAAATCTTTAATAGACGGATACATAAACCAAAAATATTAAAAGACTACAGATGGTGAGATATTATTATGATTATTGGTACGTGTAAAGTATATATGAGCGCAGAGTGGGTATATTCTTTAAAGGAAAAACGGATGGTTGTTAAAAGCATTATCGAAAAAACAAAAAATAAGTTTAATGTTTCCGTTTCTGAAATTGAAAAGCAGGAGATACATAAAAGCATAGTTATCGGCTTTGCCTGTGTAACAAACTCAACTAGCCACGCCGCAAGTATTATTGATAACGTTCTTGCGTTTATAGAACGAAACACTGACGCCGTTATAGACGATGTTTTAATAGAGATATTATAGAAATATTGTTGAAATATTCCTTAAATTATGGTAATAAAACTATAGCAATTTATATATTGCTGTGATATAATTTTTTGACATGTTATACTAAGGAGGATATTTTGAGATGAACATAGAAAATGTTGAGAAAAACAAGGTAAAACTTACCTTTTCTGTTACTGCCGAAAGATTCGAGGAAGGTTTAAAGTTTTCATATAATAAAAACAAGAGCAAATTTAAGATTCAAGGTTTTAGACCCGGCAAGGCGCCACGTAAAATGATAGAAACAATGTATGGCAAAGAAGTTCTTTTTGAGGATGCGTTAGACTTTGTTCTTGGCGATGCATACGAAAACGCTCTTACTGAAAGCGGAATAGACGCTGTTTCTCGTCCTCAAATAGATGTTTTAGAAATATCCCCGGAAAGCGGCGTAACCTTTACGGCAGAGGTATTTGTTAAGCCTGAGGTATCAATTGACGGTTATAATGGACTTACATACAAAAAGACCGATACCGATGTAACCGACGCAGAAATCCAAAGAGAAATAGACGCCGCAAGAGAGAAAAACTCTAGACTTATAAGCATTACAGACAGAAAAACAAAAGACGGCGACGTTTTAACCATAGACTTTGAAGGCTCAATAGACGGAGTTACCTTTGAAGGCGGCAAGGCCGAAAACTACGAGCTTACAATAGGCTCAAAGATGTTTATAGACAACTTTGAAGAACAGCTTGTTGGTTATGCTATTGATGATGAAGTTGATGTTAATGTTACTTTCCCGGAGGATTATAACGCCGAAAACCTAGCCGGAAAGCCGGCGTTGTTTAAAGTTAAAATAAAAGAAATTAAAGAACGTGAGTTACCCGAAGCAAACGACGATTTTGCACAGGATGTTTCCGAGTTTAATACTCTTTCGGAGTATAAAGACAACATAAAGGAAAAGCTATCCGGCTCAAAACAAGAAAGAGCTCTTAAGGAAAAAGAAGCTCAGGTTATGGACGCTCTCATTAAAAAAGCTGAAATGGACGTTCCTCAGGTTATGATAGAAAATCAGGTAAACAGCCTTATATATGACTTTGAGCAAAACATGAAACGTCAGGGAATTACGTTAGACGTTTATCTTAAATACGTAGGTCAGACAAGAGATGACTTACGCAAGTCTTATACTTTACTTGCCGAAAGCCAGGTAAAGGGTATGCTTGCTTTGGAAGCTGTTGCTGCTAAGGAAGGTTTTGAAGTAACCGAAGAGGAAATGGACGCTGAGCTTACAAAGATGGGCGAAAGATACGGCATAAGTATTGATAAAATAAAAGAAACAATGCGCCCGGACGATTTCAAAATGATTAAAAACGACTTAAAAACCAAAAAGGCGCTTGATTTAGTTTTGGAAAAAGCTATAGAAACCGAGTAAAAATACCCGGCATAAATTAATATGGAGGTAAATAAACATGAGTTTGATACCATATGTAATCGAACAAACCAACAGGGGCGAGCGTTCCTATGATATTTACTCTAGGCTTTTAAAGGATAGAATCATATTCTTGGGCGAAGAGGTTACGGACGTATCCGCCAGCGTTGTTGTGGCGCAGTTGTTATTTCTTGATGCCGAGGATCCGGATAAGGACATAAGCCTGTATATAAACAGCCCAGGTGGTTCCGTTTCGGCTGGTCTTGCCATTTACGATACTATGCAGCACGTTAAATGCGACGTGTCTACAATTTGCATAGGCCTTGCGGCAAGCATGGGCGCTTTCCTTTTGGCAGGCGGTAAAAAAGGCAAGCGCTTTGCCCTTCCAAACGCCGAAATTCTTATCCACCAGCCCTTAGGCGGCGCAAGAGGTCAGGCTACCGATATTCAGATTCAGGCCGAGCAGATTATTAAAATAAAGAAAAAGCTAAACACAATGCTTTCTGAAAACACCGGAAAACCATTCGATGTTGTTTGCAAGGACGTGGAACGGGATTACTACATGACTGCTCAGGAAGCTAAGGCTTACGGTATTATTGACGAGGTAATTTTAAAGAAAAAATAGAAATTGTTTTAATTGTACTTATTAACACGGAGGTATAAAATGGCACAAAAATCCGATGAAAAACGGGTTCTGCGGTGCTCCTTCTGCGGCAAGGCACAGGAGCAGGTTGAAAAACTGATTGCAGGGCCTAACATATATATCTGCAACGAATGTGTTGATTTATGTTATGACCTTTTGGAAGAGGAAGGTATAGACGCAAAAGAGCATTCGGGCGATGAGTTTAAGGTTCCTAGGCCAAACGAAATCAAAGAATTTTTAAACCAATACGTAGTTGGTCAGGACGGGGCAAAAAAGGCTCTTGCTGTTGCGGTATATAACCACTACAAGCGGGTTATTATGAACGACTTTCCCGATGATGTGGAGCTTCAAAAGAGTAATATTCTCGTTGTTGGCCCAACAGGCGTAGGCAAAACCTTTTTAGCCCAAACGCTGGCTAAAATGCTTAACGTACCTTTCGCTATAGCAGACGCTACAAGTCTTACGGAAGCGGGTTACGTTGGTGAGGACGTTGAAAATATTTTGCTAAAGCTCATTCAAGCGGCCGATTATGACATTGAGCGTGCCGAGCGCGGCATTATATACGTTGACGAGATTGACAAAATAGCTAGAAAATCAGATAACCCATCTATAACAAGGGATGTCAGCGGCGAGGGCGTTCAGCAGGCGTTGCTTAAAATATTAGAGGGCACAGTAGCTTCCGTTCCGCCCCAAGGCGGAAGAAAACACCCCCATCAGGACTTTATCCAGATAGACACCACAAACATATTGTTTATCTGCGGCGGCGCTTTTGGCGGTATAGAAAAAATTATAGAGCACAGGCTTAATAAAAAGGTTATAGGTTTTGGTTCTGAAACCAAAACAAAGAAAGAAAAGCTGGAGGATAACGTGCTTAAAAAGCTGCTTCCTCAGGATTTACAGAAATATGGCCTTATACCGGAGCTTGTAGGCCGTCTGCCGGTTGTCATTACGCTGGACAGCTTAGACGAAAAGGCTTTGTTAGCTATACTAACCGAGCCGAAAAATGCCTTAACAAAACAATACAAGTACTTGTTCGAGCTGGATAACGTGCTTTTGGATTTTGAGCAGGAGGCGCTTTCT
>CAZEYG010000235.1:0-4090 GCA_964516575.1 uncultured Defluviitaleaceae bacterium | reverse complement strand
TTAAAGGTTGCAAATAATACGAGAGTATGATTCCTAACATAGCAATAATGGGAAGTTCGGCGCGAGAGAATATTAGGCTAATAACAGGCAGTTCGGTAAACAGTAGATTATTGGGATAATGAGCGGTTCGATTTTATGGTAAAAAGTGGAATAATGGCTATAATATATAGTTCTGATATATTTCAATGAACTTCTAAGATCGATGAAATGGTTTGTTATATATAGTAAACAGGAACAGTCCCATTTTCAAAAGGAGTGTTATAATTGCAAAAAGCCTATGATACTTTCTTACAATCAGAAGTGCCTGCTTGGCTAGCTGCCAATAATAGTGGCTTTGAGCCATATCGTTATGAATGTGCTCACTGTGGCGAAGAAGTTCGTCTTGCTGCCGCAGGAAGTAAAAGTATGGTCGCGCACTTTAGGCATCGTAGCGGAAATAATGATGTGGATTGCGCAAACTATCTTGGACAGTATGGCGCAATTAGTACGGACTCTCGTTCTCGGAAAAGCAGAAACGAGCGGGCAGAATTCTATTATGATAGTAACACTAAGATGTTTTGTCTAGGTCTATGTTTATGCAAAAATGAAATCGCTGCATATGAGGAAAAATCGGCTATGTTTGAGCTCAGGGCATATGCGAAGGAGAAGGCGTTTTCAACATTGCGGATTAATGGTATTAACTTCTTGCCTGATACGCCAATAATGATACCGATTGAGCGTTTTTCATATAGCTATTACATATCTAATACACTTAACAACGTAAAGCGCAGATATGATTTTTTAAAGAAGGATGGGGCTCCATCTTTTTTCAAGATTCAGGGCACCGATACCAACTACAAAGCAAGGCTCATTCGCAGCACAATTTTGTATACCGACGTGCCGTACTTTGCGGTTGTCGAAGTGCAGCATTCATTTCCACAAGCCAGTTATCTTCCAAGCGGCATTGAAATTACAAATACCTGTCGCTTAGAGACTATGGGAAGACGGCTTCTAGGGCAATTTCTGACTATTAAGAATAAAACGGTGGATGTTGAGGCGCTATTTGCATCATGGGGATACCAAGTTGAGGCATCCGAAACACTTACTCTGTTGTGGCCACCAGCGGTACAAATCAATGAGGTTTCAACAATCTTCTCAAACAGTGCGTTTTTGTATTCAAGCTTTACCTTGGAGCCGCACGGGAACATCAACGTTCATTCCGCGGATATACATAAAATTAAGGGCAATGTTTCAAAGGTTTTGGTTAACTCAAGAGTGAAGGTGCTTCGTAAGAACGCAGAGATCATAATCGACGAAGAAACAGCATATCACGCCGACTATGAAACTTTGCTATTCGAAGAAGGTCACACTAATGTTTATACCGTGCCGGACGACAGCACATATTACCTTTTTAATCGGTCTGGAGCTACACCAATTGGCGAAGGACAGGCCGTTTCACTTACTCCGGGCAGCTTCATTAAACATTACACATCGGGGTATCTGGATAAGACTATCTACCCTGCACAGCGAGAAGAGCTATCTGGCGAATCACTCCTTAATGACCTATTGATGTATTATAAGCTAACAGAGAGCCTTTCTCTTGATTCTTTAGTCGGACTTGACCTTAGCGATACGGCTTCGAAATATATTGAAGAATGTATCAAGACCGGAGATATTAACTCGGCGGCAAAGCGGTTTATTGAGGAGGGGCGCATATGAATTACATCGCTTTTTTGACCGACGATGAAATACATTATATTTGCTCAATTATCCCCCAGAAGCGTGTGAGTGATTATTTCCGGCACAATCCAAAGGAGTTTTCAAGAATCTGTCCGGGGTTCCGCCCAACTGCGATATCCCGGCTTAATGTCAGCGCTTTGCTATATAAAAACCGTAACAATAGTTTTGTGTCATCCTTTATTGAGAAGACCATTAGCATCTGGCTTTCCAAGATTCGGGGACGCCTAGATGAATGCCTAGAAGAAGGCAAAAGTAAGAATGCGGCATATATACAGACATTACCCCAAAGCTTCTTTGCTGGAAATATACCGCTCTATTTCAAACTTGTCGAAGAGCAGCATCCCGAAGACTATATATCTCTATTATCCTCGGCAGTGGCAGAGGTGAAAAATATATCGGAGGATCAGGAGAAGCTCAAAGTGTATGCGGAATCAAAAACAGCTGCGGTTGAGCGTTTGCAGGCTGAGCTCGTGTCGGTGAAAACTGCTTTATATAACGCCAAGGCAAAGCAACACGAGCATGTTGCTGAGATTAAGTCCCTAAAGCGAGAAATTGGCAATGCAGATGAGCTAAACGCTCTTCTTCAAAGCAAGAAAGAAGCTATTGCAGTCTTTGAGGACGAAGTGCTCCACTTAAAGAAATCCGAAAAAGACCTCAAGGCAGAGCTAAAGGCCACCCAAAGTCGACAACAACAACTTGAAGTGCAAATTAGAGAAGAAATAGAAAGACAGCAGGACGAAAAGATTGCTAGACAAGCTGTCGCCTTAAAGCCACTTCGCCCTTTCAATATGGATGAATTTAAAGAATACTTGGGATACAATCTGAAGGACATTGGCGCAGCCACTCCGCCAGATTGCTATCTGCTTCTAAAACAGCATTTGTGCGATATTTTATTTCTAGGGATGCCAATTATTATTAACCGTGGCGCCGGTGTGCCACTAATGAAATGCGTTGCAAATGCATTGGTTGAGAATGCAAATGTTACTACGCTTACATATTACAAGGACATCTCGGCAGAGGATATAAGGACTTTCTTGTCTAGAGAAGCGCGCGTGGTTTGCATGGATGGGTTTCTTGGAAATTACAGCGAGACAGAACTACTTGCTTTGCTTGAACAGCACAAAAACAAGATTATTTTCTTGACGTTGGCATATGACAGAACTTTGCGATATACCCCGTATGAGATTTTTAGGTATTGTCATTATCTGAATCTCAATCGTATCCAGACACTATCCATGCGCGCTGATATAACCGAAGACCCATCTTCAGTTGAAGAGGGCGAAGCTGATATTCCGAAAGCGAATCCAGACGCTAGATTCTCGCCTTTACTCAAAGACTTACTTACTGAGTTGGGTTTCACTCCGAGTTTGACGTCGCACAAATGCGCTCGCGTTTCTAATGAGCAGGATTTGTGCTGTGCGTTGGTGTTTGATATCCTCCCTTATTGCTTGGATGTGCTGCAGATAGCGCCTTTTGCAGTTTCGGAGCGGTTGGTCAAGTACGCCGGTGATAAGGGCCGATGCTCGTACAAAAATCTGTTTAAGGAATGGTTTGCGTGATGAACGAGTTGTTACTCACAATGTCTGCAGATATGGGCATCAACCGTTTTTCAGGCGAAACGGAAGATTCTTTTACATATAGGGTGTTGTATTCGGCTCTTGGTCAGTGGTGTCTTCGCACGGCGGATAACATATCTGCTGGTAACCATGGTACAACTAAACACAACCAGACTATCGTGCTGAATGATCTGATGGACAAGTATTCAAAGATATTCCCCGCTGTCTCAGATAGATTTGTCGATACAAGCAACCAGCAGATGAGTTTCCCGGTTTTTATCCGCAGAGTCTATGAGGAAACTGGTTATCTCCTTACGGATGAGGATAATCGAAACGAAATTGCCAACTACGGCCGGAGTATAGTTTTGGGCGGTAAAGCATTATTCTTCGGAATACCTGACGCGAAATATGCCGTTAATGGTCTTGGCGTGTTTGCGAATCCCACGGGCTATAAGGTTTCCACTAAAGACTTTCTCATAAGGGATGATCTTACTTGCGAGAATTATATCCAATCGCGGTTTGATCTGATAGATTATTATGATAGAGATATTGATATAAGTGAGCTTGAGTTTTTCAATCCTTTATCGCGCAATGTGCCATCTCGCTCTTGGGAAAAACAGCCTCAAACAGACTGCGCTCTAGCAAGAAAAAGTGAACTGGGGCCGTTTTATAGGGTGATGCGGTTTTCTGACGAACTGCAATTCGCGGATGAGCCAGTCGAGCCACAGAGTGACAACTTTACTTCGCATGAGTATCGGCGGCTTTACTTCGCCTTGAAAGCGCATTATGGAGTGCCGCTAAAGAGCACCATCACA
>CAZEYG010000234.1:0-4094 GCA_964516575.1 uncultured Defluviitaleaceae bacterium | reverse complement strand
AACCTGTGAGCTGTTAATTTAGCTCTTAACGGTTGGTTAGGTTAAAATTTTATTTTCAATTTTGGAGGCTGATTGTATGGGAGAAACTTTTGGTACTTTGGAGCAAAAAGAAAGGCTGCTTAAAGTTATTGAAGAACATAGCAGCCAAAGAGGAGCGTTAATACCTGTGCTTCAAGGGGCTCAGGATATTTACGGCTACCTTCCCATGGAAGTGCAAACTATGATAGCCCGTGAAATGAACATACCTCTTGCTAATATTTACGGCGTTGTTACGTTCTATACCCAGTTCTTTACAGAAAAAAAAGGCGAACACAAAATCAACGTTTGCCTTGGTACGGCCTGTTATGTAAAGGGCAGCGGAAAAATACTCGAAAAGCTGGAAGAGCGGCTTAACATCAAGGTTGGCCAAACAACCGAGGACGGAAAGTTTTCTTTAGACGCCACGAGGTGTATCGGCGCCTGCGGGCTTGCTCCTGTATTAACTGTTAACGACGACGTCCACGGCAGGCTGACTGTAGACGATGTTGACGACATTATTACCAAATACATGTAGAGAGGGGTAGTCGCTAATGAATATTTTTAGAAGCCATGTAATGATATGCGGCGGCACAGGCTGCACAGCCTCCGAATCACCCAAAATTATCGAGCGTATGGACGAAGAGCTTAAAAAACACGGCCTTGAAAAGGAAATCAAGGTTGTAAGGACAGGCTGTTTCGGGCTTTGTGAAGTAGGCCCGATTATGATTGTTTATCCCGAAGGCGTTTTCTATAACAGAGTTACGGCCGACGACGTGCCAGAGATTGTTGAGGAGCATTTGCTTAAGGGGCGCCTTGTTCAAAGGCTTATCCATAAGGATACCCAGGACGAAACCGTCAGCTCAATAGCCGAAACAAGTTTTTATAAAAAGCAGCTGCGTATTGCCCTTAGAAACTGTGGGCTTATAAACCCCGAAGACATAGAAGAATACATTGCCATGGACGGTTATCAGGCTCTTGGCACTGTTTTGACAACAATGTCCAAAGAGCAACTTATAGACGAAATCAAAAAATCCGGCCTTAGAGGCCGTGGCGGCGGCGGTTTCCCTACCGGCCTTAAATGGGAAATAACCTCTAAGGTAGAGGACAGCCAAAAATACGTTATTTGTAACGCCGACGAAGGCGACCCCGGCGCTTTTATGGACAGAAGTATCTTAGAAGGTGACCCTCATTCCGTCATTGAAGCTATGGCTATTGCGGCGTATGCTATCGGCGCTGAAATGGGTTATGTTTATATCCGTGCGGAATATCCTATCGCCGTTCAGAGGCTCGGGGTTGCTATCAAGCAAGCCAGAGAATTCGGCCTTATCGGCAAGGACATTTTCGGAACAGGTTTTAACTTTGATTTGGAAATCCGCCTTGGCGCTGGCGCCTTTGTTTGTGGCGAGGAAACAGCGCTTATGGCGTCTATCGAGGGTATGCGTGGCGAGCCTAGAATGAAACCACCTTTCCCAGCTGAAAGAGGTCTTTGGAAACACTCTACAGTTATAAACAACGTTGAAACCTTTGCTAACGTTCCTGTTATAATCAACAAAGGCGCCGACTGGTTCGCCTCTATCGGAACTGAAAAGAGCCACGGCACAAAGGTTTTCGCCCTTGGCGGCAAAATAACCAACACCGGACTTATCGAAATACCAATGGGCACAACCCTCCGAGAGATTGTTTACGAAATAGGCGGCGGCATACCCAACGGCCGAAAGTTCAAAGCAGCCCAACCCGGCGGCCCTAGCGGCGGATGTCTGCCGGCTGAGCTTATCGACATTACAATCGACTACGATTCCCTTACAAAAGTCGGCTCCATGATGGGCTCCGGCGGCCTTATCGTTATGGACGATACTACTTGTATGGTTGACATAGCCCGGTTCTTCCTTGAATTTACCGTTGATGAGTCATGCGGTAAATGTACCGCTTGCCGAATAGGCACTAAACGGCTTTACGAAATACTTACCAGAATAACCGAAGGTAAGGGCACAGAAGCCGACGTTATGAACCTTGAAGAGCTTAGTAAAATAATCAAGATGTCGTCCCTTTGCGGCCTTGGTCAGACTGCGCCGAACCCAGTTTTATCAACCCTTAGATATTTCAAGGACGAATATTTGGCTCATGTTATAGAAAAGCGCTGCCCGGCCGGAGTATGCAAAGCGCTCCTTAAATATTCCATCGAAAAGGAAAAGTGCAAGGCCTGCGGCATTTGCGCTAAAAACTGCCCGGTTGATGCTATTTCCGGCAAGCCAAAAACCCCATACGTCATAGACCCGGATAAATGTATTACCTGCGGCGTATGCAAGCAAAAATGCCCCTTTGACGCTATTATCAAATAGGAGATGATATTATGGAGAACATTAATGTTACTATAAACGGCATTCAAATATCCGTTCCGAAGGGCACTTCCATACTTGAAGCCGCTGCCCAAATAAACGTTCATATACCAACGTTGTGCCATTTGGATTTGCATGATTTACGTGCCGTAAACAAAACGGCTAGCTGCCGTGTTTGCCTTGTTAAGGTTGAAGGCCGGGGTAATCTTTCCCCCGCTTGCTCTACCGCCTGTGTGGAGGGCATGGTTGTCCATACAAACGACACTGACGCCGTTCTTGCCAGACGAACTATGCTTGAGTTGCTTCTTTCCAACCACCCCTTTGACTGCCTTGTTTGCAGCAAAAACCTATCCTGTGAGCTGCAAAAGCTGGCGGCGGACATGGGTGTGTTTGGAGATATAAAATACACCGGCGAGCGGTCTACTCATGAAAAGGACCATTCCAGCCGCTCCTTATTCCGTAACCCTGAAAAATGTATTATGTGCCGCCGCTGCGAAACTATGTGTAACGAGGTTCAAACCTGCGGTATTCTTTCCGCTGTTGACCGTGGCTTTAATACTGTTGTTATGCCAGCCTTTTCGCTGCCTATGGTTGATACGATGTGTACGTTTTGCGGCCAATGCGCCGCTGTTTGCCCAACGGGCGCGATAGTTGAGTTAAGCAGCGTTAAGGAGGTTTGGGACGCTATAAACGACCCGGAAAAACACGTTATCGTGCAGACAGCTCCGGCTATCCGTGTTGCTCTTGGGGAAGGGTTCGGTTATGAGCCTGGTACAAACGTCACAGGAAAAATGGTTAGACTTCTTCGTAAATTAGGTTTCGACAAAGTATTCGACACAGACTTTGCAGCCGACTTAACTATTATTGAGGAAGCCTCTGAGGTTGTCCACAGAATTAAACACGGCGGAAGACTGCCGATTCTTACAAGCTGCTGCCCGGCGTGGGTTAAGTTTTTTGAACACCAGTTCCCAGATCTTTTGGACGTACCATCTACCTGTAAATCACCTCATGAGATGATGGGTGCTGTTGTAAAGACATATTATGCTGAAAAGAATAATATAGATCCTAAAAACATTGTTGTTGTTTCGATAATGCCCTGTTTGGCTAAAAAATACGAGGCCGGCAGAGAAGAGCTTTCTAATAACGGCTTGCAGGACGTTGATTACGTGCTTTCTACAAGAGAGCTTGTGAAGATGGCTAAGGTTGCCGGGCTTGACCTTAAATCCCTTGATGATGACGAATTCGACAATCCTCTCGGATTATCAACCGGCGCCAGCGTTATATTCGGAACAACCGGCGGCGTAATAGAGGCTGCTCTTAGAACCGCTTACGAATGGGTAACAGGTGAAACATTAGAAAACGTTAGCTTTACCCAGCTTAGAGGTTTTGACGGCATAAGAGAGGCTAACGTTCAGGTTGGTGATTTAAACCTTACTATAGGCGTTGCCCATGGCCTTGGAAACGCACGAAAACTTCTTGAGCTTATACGCTCCGGGGAAAAACATTACGACGCTATTGAAATCATGGCATGCCCCGGCGGCTGCGTAGGTGGCGGCGGCCAGCCTTATCATCACGGAGACCCTGAGATTATTGCAAAACGTGCCGCTGCCTTATACGCCGACGACGAAGGCAAGCCGATGCGTAAGTCTCACGAAAACCCGGATATTATAAAGTTATACGACGAATTTTTAGGAGAATTCTACGGCGAAAAAGCTCATGAGCTTTTGCATACTCATTATG
>CAZEYG010000233.1:0-4095 GCA_964516575.1 uncultured Defluviitaleaceae bacterium | reverse complement strand
CATAATAACAGTCAGTATACCATAATATTAATAATAATACTTGCATTATTTAATAATGTCAATACATCTAAATAAAAATACTTTTTTTATTTAGATTATTTTCCGACTAAAAGTATTAAATAATTGTTATTTTTTTGTTATTTACTGTCAGCATTATAATTACTTGTTTACGATTGTTCCTCCTCCAAGCACAACATCTTCAAGGTAAAAAACAGCAGCTTGTCCTGGGGTTATTGCCCTTTGAGGTGACTTAAAGTTACAATAGATACAATTATTAATCAAACTTATTTCGCAATCAGCAGCTTTTTGGTTATATCTGATTTTTCCCGTGCAATTTACTGGTGATTTAAAGCTGTCAAGGGCTATCAAGTTAATATCCTTAACAATAAGCTCATTATCGAAAAGCTCTTCGTTTTCGCCTAAAATAACAGTATTTGCCTCCGCATCTATACTCTTTACATATATTCTTTTTCCAAACCACTGACCTAGGTTTTTACGCTGGCCAATGGTATAATACATTATACCTTTATGCTCCCCGATAATATTACCTTTTGTATCCACAAAATGACCCTTTTTAACCTGATCGCTGCTGTTTCGTCTTATAAAATCGCCATAGTTACCGTCGGGTACAAAGCAAATGTCCTGACTGTCAGGTTTTTGCGCTATTTTAAGGCCAGCGTTTGAGGCCATGACCCTTACCTCATCCTTTGTGAAATCACCAACAGGCATTAACGTCCGGCTTAGCTGCTCCTGAGTTAAGCCGTAAAGCGCATATGTTTGATCCTTTTCGGCTGTTACGGACTTTTTCAGCAAATATCTGCCGGCCTCATCATCATAAGATATCCTTGCATAATGGCCTGTGGCAACATAATCAACACCTAGCTCCAACGCCTTGTGGAGCATGTAATCCCATTTAATATAACGGTTACAGGCTATACATGGATTAGGTGTGTTGCCTTTTAAATACTCATTTATAAAATAATCTACGACTTTTTCCTTAAACCGGTCTTTAAAATTTAATACATAATGGGGAATATCTAGCATATGGGCCACTCTTTTAGCGTCCTCAATACCCGAAAGCCCACAACATCCGCCGTTATCAATATCACATTCGGTATGTTTGTCCTCCCAAAGCTTAAGCGTTACTCCGATTACATCATAACCTTGCTCCTTTAAAATGTAAGCGGCAACAGAGCTGTCTACCCCTCCGGACATGCCGACGACAACTCTTTTATTCTTATTTTCTGCCATATTATTCCTCTTCGTATTCTTCATGTTCGCTAATATCACTTGCCGGAGGGGTTAGACCTTCAATAATCATATTGTTTTTTTGTGAATAATCCCATAACGCAGCGTGAAGCGCTTCTTCCGCTAGGCATGAGCAATGAACCTTATTTGGAGGCAAGCCGTCAAGAGCTTCCATAACCGCTTTGTTGGTAATTTTCAAAGCGTCCTCAACAGTTTTTCCTTTTACAAGCTCTGTTGCCATGCTGCTTGTTGCAACAGCGGCGCCACACCCAAAGGTTTTAAATTTAGCGTCTTCAATAAGATTATTTTCTATTTTTAAATAAACCTTCATAATATCGCCGCATTTTGCGTTACCAACAGTACCTACTCCGCTGGCGTCATGTATTTCACCGACATTTCTCGGGTTTGAGAAATGATCCATAACCTTTTCACTGTACATAATAATTCCTCCTTAGTTGATACATCAGTTACAACATAATTATTAATTTATTTTTTGCAGACCTTTTCATATAAAGGAGACATTTCTCTCAGCTTGTTCACTATACCTGGCAGAACCTCAATGAAATAATTAACCTCTTCTTCGGTATTATATCTGCCAAGGGTTAAGCGTAAGGAGCCGTGAGCGTGCTCATGATCCAAACCAATGGCAAGTAAAACGTGGGACGGATCAAGGGAACCTGACGTGCAGGCCGATCCGCTGGAAGCATATATACCTTTCATATCAAGCATAAGAAGTAATGACTCTCCTTCTATGAACTCAAAGGACATGTTGGCGTTTCCTGGCAAGCGTTTTTCTCTATGGCCGTTAAGTCTTGTGTATGGTATGCTGCTTAAAACTCCGTCTATCAGCTTATTACGAAGGAATAAGAGCCTGTTGTTATCCTCTTCCATTTCGGCTATTGCAAGCTCTATAGCTTTACCTAGGCCAACTATACCGGCCACATTTTCAGTGCCCCCTCGTCTGCGCCGCTCTTGTCCGCCGCCATGCATAAACTTACTGATTTTAACGCCCTTTCTTATATAAAGCGCGCCAACCCCTTTTAAGCCGTGGAGCTTATGGGCAGACAATGACAACAGGTCGATATTAAGGTCTTTAACATTAATCGGCACATGTCCGACAGCCTGAACAGCATCGGTATGAAACAGTATGCCGTGTTCCTTTGCGATAGCGCCTATTTCACCAATCGGCTGTATTGAGCCGATTTCATTGTTTGCAAACATTATGGAAATAAGAATCGTTTCAGGTTTTATGGCGTTCCTTAAATCCTGCAAGGATATTATTCCAAATTCGTCAACCGGCAGATAAGTTATTTCAAAACCTTTTTCAGCTAAATATTCGCATGTATTAAGAACAGCGTGGTGTTCAATTTGTGTAGTTATAATGTGGTTGCCTTTTTGGCTTAAAGCCTCGGCTACGCCTTTTATCGCCCAATTATCAGATTCTGTGCCGCAGCCCGTAAAAAAAATCTCGTTAGGCTCAGCACCAAGAGCGCTTGCTACCTTTTCTCTTGCTTCCTCCAAACTTTTTTTAGCTTGCCTAGCTATTTTATATACGCTGGAAGGATTACCGAAGCCCCATTCCATAAACGGACGCATAACTTCAAAAACTTCTTTCCTGACAGGTGTTGTCGCCGCATTATCAAAATAAATTTCACGTTCCAATCTATATCCGCTCCTTTTAATCAATTTAATCAATGATATGCTTGTAATCGTTGGCAAGGTCGTCAAGTGTAATACCGTTAAGCACATCATTCATAGACTCGTAAATTTTCTCCCAAACAGGTTTTGTTACACATTTTTCACAACTACCAATGCCGCATGGTTTAGTTTCTGTTTCGGACAAGCAGTCCACAGGATAAAGGGGGCCTTCTAAAATCTTCAAAATGCTGCCTACAGAAACATCCCTAGGGTTGCAGCTAAGCCGATACCCTCCTCCGGCTCCTCTGACACTTTTTACTAAGCCTGCCTTTTTTAGCGCAGATATAAGCTGTTCTAAATAGTGAGGCGAAATACATTGGCGTTCGGCTATGGATTTTAAGGAAATACACCTGTTCTCGCCTTGTGAAGCAAGATCAACCATAGCTCTAAGGCCGTAACGGCCTCTTGTAGATATTTTCATAGCATTCACCTACAATAATTTTAATTAATATAATATATTAAATCATACCATTTTAGTTGGTATTATTATTATATACTTGTGCGAATTATATGTCAAATAAAATTTCTTATTTGCCTTAAAAACATACATCCGCCTTATTTATACATTTCTATCACCAAAAAAATAGTTGTACATATTATGTATTAGGAGAGCAAAGAGCTGCATTAATTTAGTACAACTAACAAATTAAGGAGGATAATACAATGAGTGCATTTGAACTTAGAAATGATGAAGACAGAGTATTAGGCTCAAACAATGGAAATTGTTCGGATTTAAAGCACGACAGACTCCGGCAAGAATGTATAATAGCCTTTAAAGTATACGACAGCTGCCGCCAACAGGACTGCTTAACAGAAGCTGAAATTGGTCCTGCTAGAGCTGCCGAATGTACTTGCATTGGTGACGAACACATTAAAGAGGGCGATGTTATTGATCCGCCGTCTAACGCTGCTTCTGTTACCATTGACAGGCTTAGAATCAAAAAAATTATTATTGTAAGCAAAGAACCAAACGCTTTCAAAAGAGGTTTTTGGGATATAGACCTTAAATATGTGTTTGTCTACCGCTTAACATTCAGAGAGGCCGATGGCTCGACAATCGGTTCTGTTAGGGCAAACAGCATATTTAACAAAAAGGTAACTCTTTTTGGATCTATAGGCTCAGACCTTGTTATTGCCACTGATTTGTTA
>CAZEYG010000232.1:0-4106 GCA_964516575.1 uncultured Defluviitaleaceae bacterium | reverse complement strand
TTTCCCTGGTGTGTGCTCCTTCAAATTTTTCATATTCACCGTTTGAGAACACCAACTTAGATTTTGACAACTATTATCCAGCTTATTGTTATTTATATGATCGACATTCGGTTTATTTGAAGGGTTTTCATCAGAATTATATAAAACTCTCGTAACGACAGATTTTATGCCCGTAGCGGAGCTTATGGAAAACGCCTATATATCAAGCGCCACAAAATGCGTTTGTATGCTAAAGCGAACAGGAAGCTCTATGTGTTATGTGTTTATAGTAAACACAGATGTTTTTAATGAGGAAGGGCTTTATGGGTTAATTCAGCGTAACACGGATTATTTAAACAGCAGCCTTTCTGAGCTTTACGCCAATAATATTTATGCTGTTTATGTTTTGGCTGGAAGTGGGAATTATGGGTTTGTTGAAAGGCTGATAGAAACAGCCGAGGTTTTTGACGGGCAAAGTGTTTACAACATATTTTGGGGTGTTTTGCTTTCTGATAAGGAGCAAAACATACTGCAAAATAAAAACCAACCAACTGACTTTAACAACATACGCAAGGCTATAGAAAATTCTAAAGCCTTGCTTTTTGTATCTGAAAATAATAACCAGGCAAGCGGGCATTTGCTGACTCTTGCAAAGGAGGCGCTAAACGAATCGCCTTATAAAATCAAAACAGAAAGGCCATTTGTTATTTACATACTTATGGTTGTAAACATAGCTGTTTTTTTAGCAATGCAGCTAATAACGGGGCCAAGGGGCGAAAACTATATTATTGAGGCTGGAGCCCTTGACCCGGGAGCTGTTGTTTATTATGGCGAATATTACAGGCTTGTTTCTGCAATTTTCATCCATGGCAACGCCGCACATCTTATAAGCAATTGCCTAGGCATGTATATATTCGGCATAAGAACCGAAAGACATTTCGGTTCTGCCGTTATGTTTATAATCTACGTATTATCCGGCATACTTGGAAGCATATTTAGCCTGACACTTACAAGGATGGTTTCCGTAGGCGCTTCAGGTGCTGTTTATGGGTTAATGGGGGCAGTGCTTGTTCGCTCATATAAATCAAAGCGAGCAGTAGACGGCCTATCGGCTTATATAATAGCCATATTTTTAGCCGGGGGTTTTGTAATGGCTTTTCTTATACCGAATATTGACAGCTTTGGGCATATCGGCGGCCTTATAGGTGGCTTGCTTTTAGGGCTAATATACTCACGGACGAGATGATTGGCCGGTTATTTGCTGTTGCCGTAAACAAAGGCGCAGTTATTGTTTACTACGACAAAGCCGTTAAGGTTTTCGTTTACATACTGCACTGGTACATAAGACATTCCGTTAACGTTAATCGCTTCCTTAACGGGTTTTCCGTCTATTGATACTCCATCAGCCCTAGTCCAGCCTACGGTATAACCAAGGCTTTCGGCTACGGCGCGTAACGGAACAAGGGATTCGTAGTCCTGACCTTCTATGATTGTGGTATCAAAAACAGTGGGTAAGCCGTTGTAGTAAACAACCTGCTGCCCTTCGGTATCGGAAAGAGCGGCAAGAATCTCCGGCTTAACATAGTCATTAACGTCTTTTTTATTAAATTCAATGGTTACAATACCTCTGGCGTAAGCCGCTACTTCATAAGGGTTAAAGAACACGACTATGTTGTTATTGTCAATATAAAACCCTGCTTTTTCAATGGCCTCGTCAAATTCCTCCGGCTGCAGCAATAAATAATCCTCTTCTTTAGTTAAGGCTTCGGCTATTTTTGCCTTAATTACTTTTGATGACTTTTCATCTTTAAACAACTGGTCAAAAGAATACTCTTTGCCTGTTTTTGTGTTTATTGTTATGCCTGTTTTAAAATAATAACCGTGAGCGCCGCCGGTAAAATTTGAGGTTTCCATCTGTAAGCTAAGGATATCCTCTTTTATATAATACTTAAAGAAGTTACCTGCATAAGTTCCTCTTTCGCTTCCGCTTTCTTTTACAAGCTCAAAATTATCGTCGATTATTTTTTTTATTCTTTCGTTTAATTCATTATCCCCATTAAAACCCGAAAAAACAGGAAATGCAACAGTAACTTGGTCTTGATTCTTGATTTCGCTTTTTATGACCGTGGTTTTAACGCTTATGCCCGGTTCATTTCCATAAGCGAATACAGAAACGGATAATATCATTGATGCAGCTAAAAGTAGTCCGATTATTTTGTTTATAGATTTCATAAATATTTCCTCCTCATTGTAATTAATAAATAAAACGGCGGGATACGCCGTTATATATTATTCCTATAGAATACTAAGTATATAAATATTTTTTTGATAAGACAAATCTATTGCATCACCCGAAACAGTCTTTACAATTGGTTTTGCTAGGTTGTTTTGATGCAGGAAAAACACAACTGCCTCCACGCCTGTTGATAACCGAACCCATTTTCCTTGGAAAGCCGAAGCTATATTTTTCATAAATGTGTAAAGATATTTTGGATCCATATCATGATAACCGGTTGTTTCAAACTCATGAAGCACATCAAAGGGGCATCTTTTTTCGGGATTACCACGGTTTGCAACCGCATTCTCATATTTATCACAGATAGAAACTATTTTGGCAATGTCTGGAATAGCTTTGTTATTAAGTTTGTTTGGGTAACCACTTCCGTCAGGTTTTTCATGATGGCATAAAGCGGCAAGGCGGATGTCTTCAGAAAATATTTCCGGCTTTAGAAGGTTGTAGCCGTACATTGGGTGTCGTTCCATAGCGGCTCGTTGTCTTTCAGAAGGCGTCCCGGATACTGAAAGCAGGTTTGGAGAAATTTGGGTTTTACCTATGTCATGCAACATTCCGGCTATGGTTAGGGCGGTTAAATCGGTTTCGTTTAAGTTAAGCCATGTACCGAATAAATTACATAATAAAGCAACATTACTTGAATGTGCAAATAAATCCTTGTCTTTTATATTACTGACGTAAGAAAAGATATCGCTTTTGCAGTTAAGGCTATCCATGACCTTTTTTGGTAAAACGTATAAATCGTCAATGTCAATATTGCCACCGCTTGTTATAACCGAAACATATTTTTCGGTAGTTTCCTTGGCGTTGCCGTAGAGCCTGCGGAACGCAAGATAGTCTTCCTCTGTTTCAATAGGTTTTGGAGGGCCAGGTTTTGAAATGCCGTAAAAATGAGAAACGTTGGAATTAACAGCATTCATAACGTTATCAAAAACATTATCCTTTTCGTTATTTTTATCCGTATCATATTTTCTGAGTATATCGTCCAGCTCGTTAACCACGTCATTAACATCGCCGCTTCTAAGAGCTGCGCTGCCTCCAGAAAAATCCTTAATATAGACAGAATCAATATCATTGCTGTAAAGAGCATTTAAGTCTACATTAAAAATAGGGGTTTCCCTCGTAAAAAGGACCTGACCGTTATTCAAAACAACGTCCCTGGCTAGAATCATATCAGGTTTTAAATCCTTAATACTAACCCTTTTAGCTTTAAAATCGTCCACTGCGAGACACCTCGATTTATGCCGTTTGAACAGCAAATAATGAACAGCTATTACGGCGCAATTAAATATGTAGTTAATTTTGCCGCTGCAAACCCCTTTAGGAGCCGTAAGGCTTCGTGGAGGGGTTTGGCCAGTGAAAAACGATGTTTCCACTGCCAGGGTATTACAAAGAGTAAAAATAATGAACTCTATTAATAATATATTATATTATAACATCTATGTCAATATATAGCATTGATTACTGAATGACAAACATATTACGTAAATTAGTGAAAATTATACAAAAGAAATGTTAAAAAAGGCTTGCAAAAAAAGCATTTACAAGCCGCAGTTGATTTTCGGAATCAACTTTTGCTATACACCAAAAGAGCTACTTTCTTCCATTTCCATAGCAACTGAAAGCAAAGTAACCTTATCTTTAATTGGTAATGATCTGTAAATACGGATTAGTTCTTTTTCGTGTTCGTTTAAGCATTCGGTTGAAATCACAGAGTCATTGCAAGAGATTTTTTTGTTTGTGGACATTTAGTCTACTCCTTACTTCCAGAGCGAAAAGTAAATAAATTATAAACATTAGAATACTAAAAAAAATACAATTTGTCAATGAAAAT
>CAZEYG010000231.1:0-4106 GCA_964516575.1 uncultured Defluviitaleaceae bacterium | reverse complement strand
ATAAATTTAACACATTAAATCACCCTCAGACCTGCTTGTATTTAATGCAACCATAATTACAGATAAAATAACAAGGGTACAACCAATCGCCGTATTTATCGAAAAGTTTTCTTTTAAAATTAGAATTCCTAAAATTACGCTTGTAATAGGCTCTAACGTAAAAAGTATAGAAGACGTAGACGGTCCGATATATTTTACGCCTAGCTGCAAAAGGCTTACAGCGCCAATAGAAACAAAAAGCGCTACAATAACTGAAAAAATCCATGCTTTGGATGTAAGGCTAAATGTTAATCTGCTGGTTGCTGCTCCGTATATTGGAAGGACAAAAGCGTTTACCAGACATGTATAAAATGTAAGCTTAAAGGTGTTAAGCCTTGTCAGGCCGGTTTTAACCATATATATAAGATAAAAAGCGAAGGTCATACCCGAAGCAAAAGCAGCCAGTAAGCCTAAAAAGCTGCCGCTTGGCTTGCCGTCGTAGAACAGGCATATACCGGCTGTAGACAATAATAAAGCCGTTATTTTTAACTTACTTACTTTTTCCTTTAAAACCAGCACGCAAAAAATTGTAACAACAGACGGATATACATAATGGATTGTTGTTGCCATACCAACGGAAATATAAGAGTAAGTGCTATAGAGGGTAATGGTTGTTAACGACGAGCCGAATACGGCTAAAATACATACTTGAAAAAACTGCTTTTTTGGTATTTTAATAGTGTCTCCTTGCAGCCTTACTATTAGGTATAAAAAAGGGAGCGGTATAACCGCCCTGAAAAACGTTAGCATTAGTGCATTACTTCCGCCGATAAATGTATATTTTGCAAGAATAGGGGTTGCCCCAAATATAAGTGAGGATAAAATTATATATATAAAACCTTTGGCCTTGTTAATTTTAGCTAACTCCATTTATAATGCTCTTTTCCTTGAGTGTGATTAGGGTGTGTTCACATAAATGGATTATTTGAGCACATCCTAGGACAAAATCTCTTTAAGCTCTGAAATAACGGTGTCGATATGGCTTAGGGTAATGCCATTATGTGTTACGAACCGGAACAAACCTTTTTCATCGCCATAATTTGAACCGGCGCCATTTATTTTTATACCTTTTTTTAAAAGCAAGCCGTCTAGAGAATAAATATCAAAACCCGGCTTGTTTATTTTGAAGAACACCATATTAATATGTACCTTAGTTTTGTCCAGCTCAATTGAACCAAGCTCAAGAAGTCTGTCTGCCAGATATTTGGCGTTTTCGTGGTCTTCATGGAGCCGCTTGCTCATTTTATCGACTGCAATAATCCCCGCCGCCGCCAGCACTCCTGTTTGGCGCATTCCCCCGCCAAGAGCCTTGCGATTTTCTATTGCCTTATCAATAAAATGCTTGGTTCCGGCGATAACAGAACCTATCGGCGCGCAAAGCCCCTTAGACAGGCAAAAGGAAACGGAGTCCGTATATTTAACAAGCTCCTTAACATGACAGCCTAAGTACTCTGCTGCGTTAAAAAGCCTAGCGCCGTCAAGATGTACTGAAATGCCTCTTTCTTTGGCAAAAGCGTAAGTTTCAGCCATATGCTCCAGTGGTATTACAGTGCCGTTACCTAAGGCGTTTTCAAGGCAAATAAGTGTTGTAGCGGGGTAGTGAACATCTTTTGGGCGGATAGAGCGGCTGATTTCGTCTATGCTCATAATTCCGCCGCTGCCCTTTATGACCTTTGGCATAACAGCGGAAAGCATCGCAATAGCGGCTCTTTCATGCTGCATAATATGTGAATCTGCTTCCGCTATTATCTCTTCGCCCCGGTTTGTATGGGTCATAATACAAATCTGGTTTCCCATAGTTCCGCTTGGTACAAACAAAGCGGCTTCCTTGCCCAAAAGAGCAGCGCATTTTTCTTCTAAAAGGTTTGTTGTGGCATCGTCCTTGTAAACATCGTCTCCAAGAGCCGCCGTAGTCATGGCTTTGAGCATTTCTTCTGTGGGAAATGTTGTTGTATCGCTTCTTAAGTCGATGTATGTATTGTTATCAATCATTAGAGTTCTCCAATCTACGTAAAGTCATAATATTGTTTATAAAGTTACCAGCACCGTAATATTACCCCGGCAGTGAAAAAAATGTTGCCGTAATATTTTACCACACGGCCGCTTACTTAACAACAGTTTAAAACAGTACAAAACCTTGTATTTCAAGTTTTCATATGGTATAGTCAGTATAACATATTTATTTTCGCAGTGGCAATGAGCCAAGCGTGCAAGGTTGCTTGCACATTTGGTTAATGCCTGCGAATGAACAGGTTTAATACCTTGCGGCTTGCCGCAGGTACTAAATCGATACACCGCCGTTCAGCTGCGGGGTAGTTCATTCATTTATTTTAGCCTAAGGTGTTTATTTATGAAGCTGAGTATTAAAGAAATTTTATCCTTCGGTGGGCTTGCGGATGCAGAGCTTGTAGCAGGCAGAAAAAACATTATGAACCTTGTGTCTAGCATAAGCGTGCTTGAAATAGCTGAGCCTCAAATATCCAGATGGGTTATGGCCGATGAGCTTTATATAACCTCTTTTTATGCTATCAGGGATAATATTGAAATGCAGAAAATCGTAATAGAATCGCTTTATCGAGCTAAGTGCTGCGGTCTTGTTATTTGTCATATGGGTATTTGTATGGAGAAAATAGATGACAGTATTATTGAGTTGTGTGATGAGCTTGGTTTTCCGCTTATTGCCGCAAAACCCGATGTTTCATATATAGAAATAATTAACCCGATAATTTCAAAGCTGCAAAGCTACGGCAACTCACTGGATAAGACAATCAGCATAAGAAGCGAGTTTCTTGACATAATGATGAATGAAAACGATGTTACCGAGGCTTTAAAAAAAATAACCTTCTCCCTCCAATGGGAGGTATCTTATTATGACATAGACTTTAACTGCTTATATTCCAATAAAAATGAGTTTACAAATTCCGCCGAAAAAAAACTCTTAAAGGAAAGCTACAGCTTTGAAAGCCTTAACGACGACGAGGATTATTCAATTATAAAGGGTATTGATACCGAAAGCGGCGTTAAGCTCATAAGGTTTGTTAAAACGAACAGTAACTTCTTTGGTTATATAGTTCTTAATATGGACAAAAGTTTAACCTTAAATGAGGTTATTAAAAAATCTAATGATGTGTGTATAGTATGCGCTCTTTTATTTAGCAGAAAAAGTAAAATTGCCAATATTCTGTCTGTTGTTAAAGAAGAGTATATCGGGGATCTTATTGTCTGGAATTTCCGATCTGATGAAATCGCTGTTAGTAAAGGCGAAGAGCTTGGGTTTAATATTATTGACAAAAACAATCTTATGGTTGTTAATATCAATATGTTCCAGCAGGATAAAGACAACGATACATCCACCCAGCTAAACATCTATATTAAGCAATGGATACTACCAAATATAATAAACCTGGTTAAAACCCTTAACCCGTCCAATTTTGTTTATTTCCGAAGTGATACAATTATTATATTTTTGGAAAACGGCAAGGGAACTGTTGATATAAAAGGGCTTGGAGAAAAAATAATTAAACTGTTTTCGGCTACGGGTAAAAGCACAGTATCAATCGGCATAAGCCGCCGGTTTACAGAGTTTAAGAAAATAGCCGAGGCATACAAGGAAGCCTTTTCAACAGCGATTTTGGGCAGGGACTACATGAGCGAAAACCTAACCCTTTGTTATGAAGACGTTTGGTTCTTCCATCACATGAAAGCCCTTAGAGACATTAGCGAAACGAAGGAAACCTCAAGGCGCATATTAAGCCCACTTATAACCTACGACAAGGAACGAGGTGGTTCGCTAATCGCTACCTTAAAAATGCTTATTTTTAATAACGGTGATATTTCAGCCGTCTCGGAAAAGATGTATCTTCATAGGAATACGCTTTTATACAGAAAGAATAAAATTATAGAAATATTAGGGTGTGACCCATTCGTTCTACCTTATGTTTTGAATTATATTTGTGCACTATGCACTATGGATGTTGGTGAATAGTATAGATTTACGTTCCGTTTTGTGCGTCTGCATAACAATGGACGTATTTTTTTGTTTTCATAAACATAGACAGAAATATTTA
>CAZEYG010000230.1:0-4110 GCA_964516575.1 uncultured Defluviitaleaceae bacterium | reverse complement strand
TTACCCGCATAACCAAACATAAAATACCCCTCTCTTATTAAGTTTTGTGATGTTATAATTTTGTTGGATTGATAAATAAACAATTAGAAGCTGTTTGCATAACTCGAAAGGTTCAGAGCAGAAGAGAATTATGTAAATTATTTAGGCAGTCAACATGATGTAATACATTTAGTAGTTAATCACATGATACTTGCCTATATTTATTGTCGACACAAATAATGTTAAACCATTGGCTCTGCAACAATCATCAAACTGTACCCTTTGGTTTTTAATCCTATCTAAAATATATAAAAAGATACTGCTCACCTTTGGAAACAGACCTAACCCTTCGCACAATTAGGCATTAGCCGATATAAAACATTGTCTTGTTTGGACTTGCCTTAAGGAAGAAAATCCTTTTTGGGGTTAGCAGAGCTTTGTGCTTATGATTTGACAAAATAGATATTTTTAAGACTCAGTATTAAGGCCTTATGATAACTAAAATCGGCAAAGTGGATTCGCCACTTTGCCGATTACTTTGCCCAATACTAAAAATATTGGGTTACTTCAGTTATTTTCAACCTCCTGCTAAAGCGGGCATAAAAAGTATAATGTCATTTTCGTGCACTATTCTATTGTTGCCCTGTAAAAAGCGTATGTCTCGCCCATTCAGCATGATGCGTACCCACATACTTTGGGTTTGGCCGTCTGTAAAAATTAGCGGCTTAAGCGACCCGTTATATATGGAATCCAGCTCGTCAATACAATTTGATATGTTTATATCGTCGGTTAATTCCACAATAACGGACTTTTCGCCAAATATTTCAAGAAATTGCAGAAATCCGCGAACCTCCACAAACATACTAAAGCCCCAGCTCTTGAATTTTTTCAGGCAACGGAACACCGTTTTCGTCCCAGCCACGAAGCTTGTAATATTCACCAAGCATAAAGTCAAGGTCATCTTGAGAAATAACCGCACCTTTGGTTAAACCTTCTTTAATAGGCTCGTTCATTAGTCGCTTAGGCAACGTGTCGTCCTTTCGTGAAAAACCTTCTCTAACATTAAACATACGGGTAATGTTATAAAGTCTTTCACCCAACGTCCACATATCGGCCTCGGTAAAAGTTACACCGGAAACACCAGTCAGCATTTTAGCCGTTACAGACTGTGCATTATGCGGCATGGCAAGTTGTGTCGGAAATTCGCAAAGGGTAGCAACGTCGTATGTACCGCAAAAATCCTGGTTAAACTTTGCAAGTTCGGCTTTTCCTTCATTATCAAGGCGTTCAGTTGCAAATGGTATCGGTATGCCGAAAACTTCCTGGAATGCATAACCACGGTTATGGTCTGCACCATTGTATGACGTTGCAAAGTTAAGCCCATGAGCCTTAAGCCCCCTAATATCGTAGGCAGGCAACTCTAATCCCTTTACGTGCATTGCGTAATAGTCGGCTTCCCCGCCTAAATATTCGGCGGCTTTTTTGGTGCCATCGCTGAAGATTTTTCCAATACCTTCTTTAAACGCCATCTTATGCAGCAAAACCCTTGCAGCATCTTCATTTCCAAAGGACAAATCTAAGCCGTCTGTGTCATCAAGCAGCCCTTTTTCTTTTAATTCCATTGCCATAGAGATTGTTACTCCGGCAGAAATGGTGTCAATCCCCAACTCGTCGCACAATCTATCCATAGCGATGATAAATTCCGGGTTATTAATCCCAAGCATAGAGCCAAAACTATACAGGGTTTCATATTCGGGTCCTTCAGAGGAAATACCGGCGTATTTGCCGCTGGTTACAGCTCTGACCTGCGAGCAGCCAAGGGGGCATTTATAACATATATTTCTGGTTTTATTATACTTTGCTAAAGCGGATGGGCCTATTAAGCCGGATAAGTCGGAAACCCCTGTCTCGGAAAAGTTGTTTGCAGGGAATACACCGATTCCGCTTGCCGCATCAACTGCACAGGAGGAACCGGTGTTTGAAAACACTGGGTATCCAATTGGGCAATCCTTTAGGCTTTGCAAAAACTCTGCGATTCCTTCTTTAAGTAGAGCTGGGTCGTGCACAGGCACAGTTTTTGTTCCTCTAACTGCAATTGCCTTTAGGTTTTTGCTACCCATTACAGCCCCAACACCTTTTCTTCCCATTGCCATTGCTTCGTTCATAATACTTGATAGCAGGCTTAAATTTTCCCCTGCCGGCCCAATGCACATTACTCTGTAGTTTAAGTCATGGAGGTCTTCCTTTATGTAGCTTTGTGTATCCAGTGCATTTAAACCCCAATACTTCTTTGCCGAGCCTATTTTAACGCTGTCGTCCTTAATAGTAATGTATACCGGCTCATCTGCTTTGCCTTCTATCACAATAATGTCATATCCGGCAAATTTAATCTCCACAGGCATAAACCCGCCGCTGAATGAATTACAAATGGTTCCTGTTAGCGGTGATTTTGTGGCAACACCCATTCTGCTTGCACAAATAGCATCGGTGCCTGTTA
This sequence comes from uncultured Defluviitaleaceae bacterium, assembly GCA_964516575.1. Taxonomy (GTDB): domain Bacteria; phylum Bacillota; class Clostridia; order Lachnospirales; family WRBF01; genus CAZEYG01. Next base: position 1,634 of record CAZEYG010000230.1, on the reverse strand, counting down.
GCGCACCTGTAAAAAACACAAGTTTGTTATCTGCACTAAGGGGATCCGTATGTGGTTTAACCTCATCATACAGTATTTTATCCGCCAGCAGCGCCCCGCCTGCAAACTTTTTAAAAATATCTGCACTAAGTTTTTCTGTACTAACGCTTTTGTCAGTTAAGTTAATTCGCAGCAAATTACCCCAAAACCCACCTTTAACCTCCATAAATACCACCTTTCCGCCAATTTGATTTTATATTTTTTATTACTTGAAAATGTATAAAGTACCGTCCAGGTAGCCGACTATTTTGTATAACCTATATACTTCTATGATATATGTCCTATACATTTATGTCAATAATAAACAATAACATTTTTCAAGTAAGGTAGTCAAGGATGATGAAAGAGGCAGCCGTTTTCTGTCTTAAAGGGATTGTTTCTTGGACTAGGGTTATGAATAGCTTTTTTCTGCTGTGCTGCTGGCATAGTTTTAACCAGCAGCACATGCAACGGAAGTTAGGGCTTGCCCCTAACAATACATCATAGTTCCAATATTCTTTTGCCACAAATATCAAGGTAAGACAAAAGGGCTTAAAGTATAGTTTCAGGGGTAATATTATGAAAAGTATTTATCTAGCTGCTGAGAAAAGTATAAAATGAATTCTTCTTCGCGGGTGCTTAAGTTAAGCTCCCGTGAATTTGCCAAGCAGAATGCCAGTTTTTCTCCATCCTCTAGCTGGCGTACAACACATTTTAAAGCGTTTGCATCGCCGGGCGCAATGTTAAGCCCGATGGATAAATAATCACCTTTTCGTATCGCATCAAATACGCTACCTCTGTCGCAAATATAGAGAATGTTACTTTTCGGGTCGTTAGTTGAGAGCAACTCCAAGGCGTTATCATAATCCAAATTAGTGTCAATTACAAGAGCATACTTCACAATATCAGCTATATATACATGCTCTACCTTACTAAGCGGGTGGGTGGTAGACATAAAAACTACCATTTGCACACCATTCTTAAGAACTTTAAAGTCTAAATTATACCGCTCCGACAAAACGCGGTACTTTGGAATTTTGCTTTCAAACATAGCCAAAATTCCAAGCCTGCAACGTCTTGATACTATTCCCTTTAAGTTTTCTTTAAGCCCAGCTTCTAAGAACGTATCACAAGCAGAGTTTGGATATTTGCGTTAAAAATTTAAGAAGCAATGGAAGGCAAAGGAAGATGGTGTACTGAATATTGAAAGGGTTTGGTTTTCCTCAAAAAGCTCCGGTATGCATTTAATGTTGTTGCAGTCGGTAATGATTCTCTCGGCATAACTCATAAACACCTCTCCTTCGGGGGTTGCAGCAATACCCGAGCTAGTTCGGCGAAACAATGTATACCCGATTTCATTTTCTACGCTCATAATTATGTTGCTTGAATTGGATTGGGAAATATAGATATTCTTAGCGGCCTTACTTACCGAACGGCATTTATACGCTTCTAAAATATATGCTAAGTGTTCAATATTCATATTTAACCCTCCAACTCATCTTCATAACTATGCTTACAAAGTTTATACATTCTCGTTTTTCATCCTTAATATGATACAGCAATACAAGGCTTTCGCCTCATCTTTTGTAGATTTGAAAAACTTGATATCATGTATA
>CAZEYG010000229.1:0-4121 GCA_964516575.1 uncultured Defluviitaleaceae bacterium | reverse complement strand
ATGCATCTCTCCTGATGATTCGTTCCTAAAAAGGGTAGAAGTCTCCCCGTAACGAATAGGCAAATCCCTGTAGCTATGCTGCTCGGCGTTGTATATAGTAAATTGGAACGGACAAGTCATAGGCCTAAGGGCATAAACCTCCTCGTCCTTTTCCATGTCGCCCATTATAAACATACCGTCCCTGTAATGGTCCCAATGGCCGGATACCTTATATAAATCACTCTTTGCCATAAAGGGCGTTTTAGTCAGTAAATACCCCCGTCTTTCTTCCTCGTCCTCAACAAACCTCTGCAAAAGTTGAACAATCCTTGCGCCCTTAGGCATAAGTAAAGGCAACCCCTGGCCAATAACGTCCGATGTTGTAAACAGCTTAAGCTCCCGCCCTAGCTTGTTATGGTCACGTTTCTTAGCTTCCTCCCGGTTGACAAAATACAACTCCAGCTCTGAAGCCTTAGTAAAAGCCGTGCCGTAAATCCGGCTAAGCATCTTGTTCTTTTCGTTACCCCGCCAATAAGCGCCTGACGAGCCCCCCTCGGCAATAAGCCCAACAGCCTTAACCTGTTTTGTACTAAAAACATGAGGCCCGGCGCAAAGGTCAGTAAAATCTCCCTGTTTATAAAAGGATAAAACGACATCCTCCGGCAAGTCGTTTATAAGCTCAACCTTATAAGGCTCCCCTTGCTCTTCAAAATACTTAAGCGCCTCGGCTCTTCCCATAGTAAACCGCTCAATAGGTAAATCCTCTTTAACAATCTTTTTCATCTCTTCTTCAATAGCTTTTATTTCCTCGGCGCTAAAGGTTTCTTGCCTGTCAAAGTCATAATAAAAACCTTCGTCCGTAGCCGGGCCAATGGCGATTTTAGCCGACGGAAAAAGCCGTTTAACCGCCTGGGCTAAAATATGCGCCGCCGTATGCCTTAAAGCCTTTTGCCCTTCTTCGTCGTCAAAGGTTTTAATATCTAAGGAGCAGTCGTTAAAAAGCTGCTCTCTTAAATCAACAACCTTGCCGTTTACCAAACCACATAAAGCGGCTCTAGCTAAACCCTCGCTGATAGCTTTAGCGGCCTCAAAAACAGTAACCCCCGGCTCAAACGGCTTAACACTGCCGTCCTTTAGCGAAACATTAATCATTTGTATTCTCTCCTTATAACGGAATATAAAATTTTATTAATCTCAATCGTATACTGCTGCATTCTGAAAACCGCATAACCGTCAATATTTATAAAACCTCCGGCTGCAAGCGTATCTTTAACATCATACAGTATTTTGTTTTTATTGTGAGCAAAAATGTTAACCTTCATGTACTCAAATACTCTTTTAGACCTGCTAACGATATTGTTTTGGTTCAAAACAATGCCCTCAAGCATCCCAATAAACCTGTCGGCAAATGTATCATCATCCATGATACCTGCCGGCGCAGCAAAAAAGTATTCTGTCCCGGCTCTGCCCTTGACCGTAACCCGGCCCCTAAGGCAAGCAGAAAGTTCCTTTTTATAAGCCTTTGTATAAAAGGTTATGTACTGCATAATATCACCTGCCAATTCCAGCACGCTGTTATATTATACTATGCAGTTTTTCTGTCCGCTTTGCATTGTCTAATTATTTAAATTTTACCGTCTATAAAACACCTATAACGTCTTTAATATTTCCTCAAGCTGGCTTCCAGTAAAATCATAATATTTATTACAGAAATGGCAATGGAGAGTCGCCTTGTTGTCCTCTTTGATAATCTTTTCAAGCTCCGACCTGCCAAGGGAAATAACCGCCTTAGTAACCCGTTCCCAGTCACAGCCGCAATAATACTCCGGCTCTATTCTAGCGTTAATAACGTATTCCTTGCCACTCATCAAAGACTCCAAAATCCGCTCCGGCGTAAAACCCAAATCCATCAAATCCGTAATATAAGGCAGCCGGTTCACGTTGTTTTCAAGCTCTCTAGCTAACTCCTCGGTAGCCCCCGGCATAAGCTGCAGCAAAAACCCACCGGCGTGCCTTACCTTATAGTCCGTATCAACCAAAACCCCAAGGCCAAAAGCCGTAGGAAGCTGCTCCGACGTAACGTAATAATAACTTAAATCGTCGCCGATTTCTCCTGTCACAAGAGCCGTCTGGCCGGAATAAGGCTCTTTAAGCCCCATATCCTTAATGACAGTTAACGTCCCGGAGCCTACGGCTTTACCTACGTCCAACTTACCATATTCGTTTAACGGCAAATCAACTAAGCTTTCGTAAGGATACCCCTTAACCCGGGCTTTGGCGTCCGCCGTAACAAGCATACCCTTTAACGGCCCGTCGCCCTTAACCGTTACAGTCAGCAAATCCGTCTCGTTTTTCAGCGTACATCCCATAATGGCTCCGGCGGTTAACAACCTGCCAAACCCAGCCGTAACAACCGGTGATGTTTTGTGAATTTCAAAAGCCCTGTTAACAGCATCAGTTGTTTTGGCGATAAAAACCCTTGCTGCTCCCGCCGCTGCGGTTGCGCTTAAAATATAATCCTTCATATTATATTGCCTCATTCCTAATATCTGATGACCCAAAAAGGTTATATTACCCCAACACTAAAACTTACTTTCGTAACTTTTAGGCGGATCCCCTTAAAAGGGGCTTGCGGCGGCAAAACAGTTGTAAGATTAATTGCCACCGCAATTTTGCCCCACCGACTAATATCACAAGTTTTAAACATTATCCACAGGGTTATTAACAGTTATACACAAAAACCATCCGTCAAACAAGCCGTTCTACCAAAATCTGTGGATAACTTTTAATTGTTATACACGTTATCCATATCACAAGCCAATAACCTTCACGCCGCCCATATAAGGCACAAGCACATCCGGCACACGAATAGTCCCGTCCGCCTGCTGGAAATTTTCCAAAATAGCGGCAGTAGACCGGCCGATAGCAAGGCCGCTGCCGTTTAACGTATGAACAAACCGTGGCTTTTCGCCCTCACCGTCCTTAAACTTAATATTCGCCCGGCGCGCCTGATAAGCCTCAAAATTACTGCAGCTTGATATTTCCACATACCTTTCATAACTTGGCATATAAACCTCAATGTCATATGTCATAGCTGAGGAAAAACCCAAATCCCCGCCGCAAAGCCTAACAATACGATATGGAAGCCCCAGCATTTCCAAAATACGTGCAGCGTCCCTTGTTAAAGACTCCAATTCCTCATACGAGTTTTCCGGCCTAGCGAATTTAACAAGCTCAACCTTGTTAAACTGATGTTGCCTAATAAGCCCTCTCGTATCCCGCCCGGCGGCACCTGCCTCGGCTCGGAAACACGCCGTATACGCGCAATGTTTTATAGTCAAATCCTGACCTTTTAAAATTTCGTCACGATAAAGGTTCGTAACCGGCACCTCCGCCGTTGGCACAAGGAAATAATCCGTGCCCTCAACCTTAAAAGCGTCTTCCTCAAATTTCGGAAGTTGCCCCGTGCCATACATGCTTCGCCGGTTTACCATTTGCGGCGGCAATATTTCCGTATATCCATGTTTATCAATATGCGTATCCAGCATAAAATTTATAAGCGCCCGCTCAAGCCTAGCCCCTAAACCCTTATAAACAATAAACCGGGTTCCCGTAATTTTGGCCGCCCGATGTAAGTCCAAAATCCCAAGCCGCTCGCCAATATCCCAATGAGCCATAGGCTCAAAAGCAAATTTAGTAGGCTCACCCCATCTATAAGTTTCCAAATTAGCGCTGTCGTCAGACCCAACCGGCACAAGACTACAAGGTGTGTTCGGTACATTAAGCAAAAATAGCTCAATCTGGTCGTCTAGCTCCTTAACCCTCGGCTCCAAACCCTTAATCTCTTCAGAAAGGGACTTCATCTGGTCGAGTATAACATCCACGTCCTGACCCTGGCTTTTTAATACAGGCACCTGCTTAGAAACAGTGTTTTGTCTGCTTTTCAGCTTTTCAACCTCCGCAATAGCCTCACGGCGTGCCTTATCAAGCTCCAAAAATTTTTCAAGCCCAAAGTCCTTGTTCCTCTTGTCCAAAAGCTCCTTTATGCCTTCAAAATCAGAACGTAATTCTTTTGCGTCCAGCACAATAATCCTCTCCTCTCATCTATACATATATATACACAGACAGGCACAATAACTAAA
>CAZEYG010000228.1:0-4127 GCA_964516575.1 uncultured Defluviitaleaceae bacterium | reverse complement strand
TCATCGGCTTCATTAAAGCATTCCACTTCGGTCATAAGAATTTCGCCGATATAAATGCTCTCATCTTCATCAAATAACTAGGGAACACACAGCTCTACATATCCGCAGCGCAGCTCACCCACAGTGGGATGAACCTGACCAAAACCGCGTAGTGCCGAGTAAGCAAGGCCGGAGATAAAACCGGTGTCGGCACGGGATAGGGTTTGCAGGCGTGCGCTGCGCGTTGTTGGAAACTCCAGCATATTAACGGTGACATCGGAGGGTTTTCCATCATCTATGGTAAAGGAATCAATTAGCCCCTCTTTTTTCAGCTCGTCTGAAACACGAGGGCAATGGGTTATTTCTTCCGGATAAACTGCTGTAAGTTGGTCACGAGCGTTGCTTGCTAATGCCGAAGATTTTTCATTGTCTATATCAAAGTTAATCAGCCTGTGGGTATAGTCATAGGTCGCACCTAAAATTTGCCCGCCCAAAATGTCCTTGAAAGCGGCAGAGATTCGGCGTACTACACGCATTTCGTCGGTGTTAACCGTATTGGTATAGTAGTTTCTTGTGAGGGTAGAACGGTAGGCACGAAGCAAAAATACCGCTTCCTCAACACTTCCTTCACACTGTTTGAGAGCAAGGGCGGCATATTCCTTAGAATAAAGCCCTGCTTCACTCATCACTCTGTCAACCAGAAGTGACAGCTTATGTTTAATTGCTTCTGTTTCCACATCTTTATCTGTTCCGCTTCTGTAATAATCCAGCAGCTTAATGCTTTCCTCAATCGCTTCTTTACCCCCGGATACTGCAACATATGCCATCGTCTTTCACCTCCTGGCGTATAAGCCGGGGAATGGCAAACATCTCACCGGCATCGTTTATAAATAAGTAATCAATCCCTTGCGGGTATTCGTAGCATTGGTTGTCTCTAAGTTGCAAGGCTTGTTTTACAAGTTCTGACACAAAAACTGTTTGTTTACCGTCAATGCCCGGTCCATGTATGCACATCGGGTATACGTCTTTACCACCATTCTGCACTATGAGCGTTGCGCTTTTATGCGGGTCGGAAAGTGTTCCGCACTTGGCATTAGAAATTACATCAGATAAATTATCCTGATTGCAGACAAACACAAAGTCTGCATCCGAAAGCTGCTCCCTGCGAGAAAGCGTCAAAGACACAATTTCGTCCGACAATTCTCGGTTTTCACAGGTATTGAAGCTGACTTCCGTGTCTAAAAGTGTCATAGCAAGCGCCAGCATAAACGGGTTATTACCAAATAACTTATCTGCATGAAATTTTATGCTAACTACCCTACCCGGATTAGACATTGCTTCTAAAATCAGACGGAAAACTCCTTGACTGTCAAACACCTCATGGAAGTTATGCTTTCTTAAAAGCTGTGACATCCTGCGGCACCTCCCCATCCATTGATTCAAAGTTTACCATTGTCTTTAGGTGCATAGCGTTTTCCCGCATCACGAATTCCTGCTGTTCTTTTTCAAGCGCAAGCAGGGTGTCCATGTCGGTGAACACACCCTTGTTGATAGCGGCGTCGATAATCGCCATATCCAGTGTTTTAATCATATCATCGCCCATTGTTACGGCCATACCCTTTGCGCCGTCTAGCTCTACCACTGCTTCACAGACGATGACCTCACCCATATAAAACAGGCTCTGCTTCACAGGCTCACGCATTTTAATCATTGTGAGGGTTTTGCTCGGCTCTTTGATAACAGTTACATTATGTTGCTCTTGAATTTTCTCCGAGAGAGTGGCAACGATTTCCCGGTCTGCCTTTGCTAGTATTGTAAATAATCGTTTCTTATCCACGCTGTTACCTCACCTTTGCCTTTATTTTTGTAGCAACCATTTCCAACAGGATAACAGCAATGACCACAATGTAAGTAATGAAACCTAACTCACGCAGGTCAAAATAGAAGCTGCCTGCCATAAACAAATCGTAACCGATGCCGCCTGCACCAGCCGCTGCACCCACTGCAATTGCGTTTGTAAAATTGATTTCAAAGCGAAGGAATGTCCAAGCGGTCATATAGCTGATTGAGGACGGGACAATTGCCTGAAACACAATCTGCCAAAAACCTGCGCCCGATGCTTTAAGTGCTTCAATTGTACCCTCGTCCATTTCTTCAATGGATTCCGAGTATGCCTTAATTAAGTAAGCGACACTGTGAAATGTAAGGCCAACCACTGCCGCAACACTGCCAAGGCCAGCGGCTACGGTGAAAATAAGTACCCAAAGAATTGTAGGTACCGCACGTATAAATGCAACAATGCTTTTCACCACATTAGCAACAGCCGGGTTCGCAATATTCTTAGCACAGAGTAAAGCACAAAAAAATGCAATGATTGCACCTAAGATGGTAGACAACACGCCCAAAGAGAAGGTAACAAGTAATGCGTTCATGGCGCCCAAAAAGGAGTTATAGGTAAGCTGGGGTTGACCAAATAGCACCTTTATGTTATTCCATGTTGCGGTTATGGCTTCTGTAATGTTAATGTTTTTGTAGTCAAAGGAAGTAAATGCGTATGCCGTTAAGGTAAGCAAAACAATAATCGTCATATTGATAGCAATTGTACTTTTACTTTTTGCCGCAATTTTAATTTTACCTTTTCTGTTTTTTCGGATATGTCTTTGCAAATCAATTCCAAGAGAAGTTGGGGCTTTTATTACAAGTTCACTCATCACATAATCACCTTTCTGATTTGATTTGAAATTAGCTCAATTCCAATAACCAAAACCACGATTGATATAACCACAAGGCTTGCGGCTCCATAATCCAGCCGCTTGTAGTACAGATCAAACAAATATCCAATGCCTGTTGCCGTCAGCACGCCGATCAGCGTAGACGAACGGATGTTGGTTTCAATCATAAACAAAACCCATGTGACGATTTCTGACAGGCTGGACGGCACAATACCTTGAAACACCGTTTGCATATAAGTAGCTCCCGTAGCGGTTAAGGCTTCAACACATTCGGCACTAACCTCATCAATGGTTTCGATAAATGTACGTGCAAGCATACCGAACGTGGTAAAAAACAGAGCGAAGAAGCCGGTTAGTATATTTTGCCCAAAGGAAAAGAGCAAAAGCATTGCCCATACCACATCAGGTACGTTGCGGAAGAATGCGGCAATCATACGCGCTATCCGACCAATCCAAGGATTAATCCTTGTTGTGCGTGTACCAAGCAGACTGAAAAAGAAAGCACAGATTCCTGCAACAACGGTAACAGCCACGGATAACAGTGCCGTTTCGGCAAGCTTTGTTAAAATATTCGGGAGCCTCGCCCATGATTTTTCGTTCGGTACAAGGTTTTGGGCAATCCATGTGATCGATTTCGGTATAGATTCAAGACCATCAATCACATTGAAGTTTGTAACAAATGATGCAAGCGCAAAAATAGCAATAACACCTAAAAAAGCAAGGGTAAATGTGCGTTTGCGCTTTGCAAATATGGAGGTTTGTTCCTTCAGCTTTTTATCTTTATCCATACGCTTCACCCTACATCGGTGATTAAATCACCCTCGTGCGATTGATATATTTCGTAAATCTTTTCTTTGGTAAGCTGTTCGGGCGGTCCATCATACACAATGTGTCCGGCCGTGATTCCGATAATGCGCTTCGAGTATTTCATGGCAACGTCCACCTGATGGAGGTTTGCGATACAGGTAATTTTCATGGTCTTGTTGATGTTTGCCAGATGATCCATAATAACCTTAGAGGAGCTGGGGTCGAGGGAAGCAATCGGTTCATCGCAGAGAATCAAGCGCGGGTCTTGCATTATGGAGCGTGCAATGCCAACACGTTGCTTTTGACCGCCGGATAACTCGTCACAGCGCTTATAAGCCTGTTCTGTCAAACCCAGCTTTGCAATTATTTGGAAAGCATTTTCTTTTTCCTGTTCGGAATAAGCCCCAATCATCCCACCCATTGTGGATTTATGTCCAAGACGACCATGCAAAACATTTTCAACCACGCTAAGCCTGTCGACAAGATTATAATGTTGGAAAATCATACCGGTTTTAGTGCGGATCGTGCGAAGCTCCCTTTTATTGGCTTTCAAAATGTCGTGTCCATCAAACAGTATAACGCCCTGCGTTGCATCAACAAGGCGGTTGA
>CAZEYG010000227.1:0-4148 GCA_964516575.1 uncultured Defluviitaleaceae bacterium | reverse complement strand
ATTCTTCTTTATCGTTAGTAAAAAAGTGCTCTCCTGTTTCCTCGCTTTTAAGAACCATATACAAATAGTCTGTTTCTGCCGGGTACAATACGGCTTTTATGCAATCAAGGGATGGATTACTTATCGGCCCCTTTGGAAGAGCATCGGTGACATAGGTATTATATGGAGAATCCACTTTTAAATCCTGGTCTGAAAGCCACTCCCTATTTTTGTTAAGAGCATAAAGAATTGTAGAGCACATTTCCAACTTCATATCTTTTTTTAGACGGTTGCTAATAACAGAAGCAATTTTGGGACGTTCCTCTAAAATCAAAGATTCCTTTTCGATAATAGACGCTCTTATAATAACTTCGTCGGCAGTAAGACCAAGCATACTTGTCCTTTGTTTAAGCTCGTCGTCATATAACTCGTCGAACCTGTCAAGCATTTTTCTAATAATCTGCTCCGGCGTAGGTTTTTCGGGTATAAGGTACGTATCAGGGAACAAATATCCTTCAAGTCTGTTTTCTCTATCAGGAAGCTCTGATAAAAACTCATAATCAAAAAGGCTTGTATTACAGGCCTCTATAAATTGTTCGGCGGGCATAATACTTTGGGCTTCCAAATAATCGGCAATGTCCTTAACCGTAAAACCTTCTCTTATCGTAATTTTAATATCCTTGCTATAAACAATAGGTGATCTTAATGCAGCGGTTACTTGAGCCTTTTCCATATCAGTTGACAGCTTAAAGGTACCGCCTTTAAAGTCTGCGTCCTGGCCTTTTAAAACAGCCTCGGCGGTATACAAAAAGGCGTTGTTAATAAGCCCGTTTTTCTCCAAAATACCGGCAACCTGACTGATAGACATGCCATCCTCTATAGTTACGATAACTTCTTTAACGGGCATATCCTTTTTATTGTCCTTCATTAATTCAACGCCTGTTTCATAACCCTTTATCGTATAAGTATATATCAGGTAAATAACTATCAGCACAAACGCAATATTAAATATTACCCCGAACAAAAAACATAAAATATTAAATAGCAAGCTCTTATTCATAATACACCGCCTGCAACATTATTCATTTATAAAAACACTATACTACAAGCAGCCGTTTTTGGCAATATTTTTATGCCTTACTTTAAAGAACGGCCATCACAAACCACATCAAAAGCTCGGATATTTCCAAAAAAGCTCCCAGCAAATCCCCTGTTACACCGCCAAATTGTTTTTTGCTGGAAAAGTAAAAAAATGTATAATACAGGTTGGCTACTAATGGTACTATGACATATTTTAACCCAACTAACCTCCAAACGGCAATTGCCGCAGCCGCAAACAGCCCAAGACATAAATATCCATATGCCTTACCCAGCCTGTTTCCATACATTTTGGCTAACCCCTCATTTTTCGCCTGTGGAAACAAATAAAGCATAGAAGGCTGCAAAGTCCTTGAAATAACCGGTACGACAACAAGCATTAGAACAGGAATACCCCCTCCGTCTATTAATTCAACAAAACAGCCGAATTTAACAAGCAGTACAGCTATAGCAGTCATAACCGCAAAAGCACCTACTCTGGAATCGGTCATAATTTCCAGCTTTCTTTTGGTATCCCGCCTAGAGAAATACCCATCAGCAGAATCCATAAGCCCGTCAAAATGAACGCCGCCTGTAATAATCAGGTAGTAAGCTGTCATTATAACGGCAAGAAGAACGCCGTTTATATTAAGTGCAAGCCCAGCCTTATAAACGGCAACAGACAAACCTCCAATTATCAGCCCCACAAACGGGATAAACAGCGGCATATATTTTGTTTTGGCCTCAGTCCAATCAATAAACGGCATCGGAATAACCGTAAAAAACGATATGGCTATAATAAACCCACTGAGCAAATTTGATATAAGCATACATGTACTCCTTAAACAAACAATCCTATTTTAACCATACCGCTTTTTAAAAAATCAAAGTCATTATCTGCAACAGCCACAACACAGGTTGCCGGGCCGCAGGATTTTATTATGTCTATTGAGCAATCAAGCGAACAATCCGGTTTAAACGTCAGCCCGTTTAAATCCGCTAAACAGCTTACCTCATGTAAAATACCTTTAGAGCCTGCCGGTGATATTTCCTTTACCATCTTATTTGAAATGAGCCCATATACTTGACTATAGGTGGTAATACCTTTGTCGCTTTCTACAAGCTCCCCGCCAAACTTCGGCTTACCTGCAAGCACAACTATATCTCCTCTATTTGCTTTTCTAAAAATCAGCTTGTCTGTTTCGCAAATACCTACGACTGTTATCCCGGCGGCAGTCATAACCGTTGGAAAGTTTTCTTCCGTTGAACCTGTCAGAGAAACAATGTCTATCCCGGCTGTTGTCAGCTCATCTTCTAAGCCGTCTGTAATCTGCCAGCCTGTGTCATTCATTTCATTACAAACTGTATTAGAAACCGCAATAACCGTTGCCCCGGAGCAAATAACCTCCATTATAGCAACCCTTCCTGTATACCTGCCTACGTAATACGGCGGAAAAGTCACACTGTCCCCGCTTTTTTGGCCAATACCACCGCAGCTATCACAGCCTATAATAATTGAACAGCCGTTACCGATGTCTGTAACAGTCAAGTCCCTTCGTTTGTATGTAACCATAAAATCACCGTTCCCTTAAGACGTTTTTTATAACCTTATATATTGCAAAAGCAGCCGTAATATTTGCAGCCGATACTATAGAAAGCGGCATTATTAAAGCTATTACGGCTTCACGCCCCAAAACAGAATTAAGCAGCGGCATAAGAGCAAAAACCGTAACAGCACCGTTAAACACCACCCCTACTACACCGGCAGCAACAGCGCAAGTAAAAAACGGTAAATTTTTCCTGAAAATATAATTATATGTTCCATAAAACAAAACCATTGTTATCCCCATGGCAACAGCAATAACAACATGCACCAGAAACCCAAAAGGGAAACCTGAAAGCATAGACGTAAGTATATGCCCGACTGCTCCAATAACAGCGCCGTAAACAGGCCCAAGCATCAGAGCCGCTAAAAACGCCGGGAGTGAGTCAAAGGCGATTGTCCCAAACACCTTTATGTTTGCCCCGATAAAAGACAGGGCAATAAACATTCCGCATAAAGCAAGCTTTTTAACATCAGCTTTACCCTTTAGCCCTATTTCTGTTCTTGTATTCATAATTATCACTCCCATTTTTTTAAAGCTGCAGTCATAATTCCTTTAATATCTATTTGAAAGGCTTCTTTAAGTTGGCTGCTGTTCATAAGCTGCTGCATTTTGCCGGAAAACGCTACTCTTCCGTTGTCAACCATAATAACATCATTGGAAAATTGAGCCGCTATGTTTAAATCATGCATAATACTAACAACTGTTTTATTACCGCCGGCAGACCAGTTGTTTATTTGCTCAAGAAAATCGTATTGGCATTTTATGTCGAGATGGTTTGTGGGCTCGTCAAGCAAAAGCACATCCGGCGACTGAGCGAAAGCCTTAGCCAAAAACACCCTTTGAAACTGGCCGCCGGATAACTTTGATATAAGCCGATCCTTTTCCTTTAACAGCCCAACATCTCTTATTGCGCTCATTACCGTTTCCTTTTCCTCCTTGGTCAGCCTGCCGGTAATGCTGTTGTTTCTTGAATAAAGACCAAAGGCTGTTACTTCAAAAACCGTATAAGGAAAGTAAACGTTTGTGGTTTGAGTCAAAAGGGCTATCTTCTTAGCGCATTCCTTTTGCTTCATGCACGAAACCTCTATCCCATCGTATTTTATGCTGCCCTTGTATTTTAAAAGGTTAGCGATTGCTTTTAAAAGGGTGGTTTTGCCGCAGCCGTTGGGGCCGATTATGCTAAGTCTGCCGCCTTTGTTAACCTTGAAGCTTACGTCATGCAAAACATTAGTTTTTCCATAACCGCAGTATAATCCCGAAACATTTATCATTTAATTTCACTTTCTTTCTCTAAAATATATATAAGCGAAAAATGGAGCGCCTATACAAGCCGTAACAGCACCTACAGGCAATTCAGAAGGCGCAACAATCGTCCGTGAAATCAAATCTGCCAAAACCATAATAATGCCGCCGATTATAACCGAAGCAGGCATAACATAAATATGCTTAGAGCCGAAAACTTGCCGTGCAATGTGAGGCGTTACC
>CAZEYG010000226.1:0-4173 GCA_964516575.1 uncultured Defluviitaleaceae bacterium | reverse complement strand
ATAAATAAATCCGAGTATCCTTTTACAGAGCTTAACTCAATATAGCTAACACTTGATGTTATTTGCTCCATTAAGACCCGCGCCTCCTTACACATAAGCGCAACATATGCTCCTGACTTAGCGGAATTGCCGATATATTTGATTTTTGATGCCGCTTCTGCAGGAAGTATACCGACGCTAACTAGACTTTTAGCCGGGAGATGAGCACCAAACTGCCCGGCGATGATAATTTCACCCAGCTGGCTTATGTTTATTCCGGCTTCATTAAGAAGCGCATAAAAACCGGATAGCATAGCTCCTTTTGCCAGTTGTATCTGTCTTATGTCGGCTTGAGTTATGATGATGGAAGTTTTGCCGCTTTTAAGGCATACATATTTTTTTCCGTTTTGCTCCAATAAAATGTTTGGCGGACAGGCTTCCGGGTTATCCTCAAAGCAGCCGTCGTCCCGCAATAGTCCGCATAAAAGCAACTCTCTGACTGCCGCTAAAATTCCGCTTCCGCATATTCCGACAGGCTCTACATTACCGATTGTTGTAAGTTCAATTCTGTTGTTAATAATCTTAATATCTTCTATTGCTCCGGCTGACGCTCGCATACCGCTGCTAATATTTGCGCCTTCAAGAGCCGGGCCGGCGGCACATGAACATGCCGAAATCCTTCCTTCATGAGCCAGTACGATTTCCCCGTTAGTACCAATATCAATAAAAAGCACACTGTCCTTACGTTTATAAAGCTCGGACACGTATATGCCGGCTGTAATATCCGCCCCGATATATGATGAAACAGAAGGCAGAATATATACCATTGCTTCGGAGTCAGGAAGTAAGCCTATGTCTCTTGCAGCAAAGTATTTAGAATTCTTAAAGATTGGTGTATAAGGCGCTTGGCCGATTGTAGAGGTTTTAAGGCCTAAAAGCATATGAAGCATTGTAGTGTTTCCGGCTATTGATATTTCATAAATATGGCGGCTGTTAATTTCAAGGCGTACTTGAAGATTAGCCGTCAGGCTGTTAAGACATTCTATAATTG
Organism: uncultured Defluviitaleaceae bacterium; assembly: GCA_964516575.1. Lineage (GTDB taxonomy): Bacteria > Bacillota > Clostridia > Lachnospirales > WRBF01 > CAZEYG01. The sequence continues at coordinate 3,143 of CAZEYG010000226.1, read as the reverse complement.
CCTTTTGCAGCAGCCTGCCGCCGGATTCGTTTTCTTGGGCATATGTAATTCTGGATATTACGTCAAGTCCGTATATTTTTTGAGGGTTTACGGCGGACTCCGTCCCAAGCTCCTGGCCTATAGCTAAATCAATCAGGCTAACTACAACTGTTGTTGTACCAATATCCACAGCAAGACCGTACATACTGGCGGTGGTGTCGCCTGCTTCGACTGTTATTAGCTCGGTTCCGCTGAATACGGCTGTTATGTCTCCGGAAGATGGCGGCATCGATTTTAAAGCCTGTAAGGAGATGGGCTTGTGGGTTAGTGGGCTTAAAATATCCTCATAGGAATAATTATTTTCAATGGTTGGATTAGTAAGGAGCATTTTCTTTTTCCAAATTTGCGGGTTCCTTGTAAATTCAGGGACATAACCCTCTGTCATTGCTTTGTAGTACTGTTCCTGTTGGGGTAAGGTAATAGTTAAGCAACCAACCGGGGTTATCATACAAGATAATCTAATGCCATTTTCAATATCCTCATGGGAAAGCAGCTTGCCTTCTCTATCACAAATAGGAGCCAGACTGCCATCAAGCACCTTAACCTTACATTTCCCGCAAACGCCTTTTCCGGCGCAAGGGTTTTCTATAAAAATTCCTTCTTTAACAAGAAGACTTAACAATGTTTCTCCCGGCGGACAGAGTATCCTTTTATTAAGCTCCGGCTTATTTCCTATAATTATTATTTCATGCATATTCATCACCTTAAATCATTTAAACACAGGGTTAAAAACATTTTCCTTTATATTAATAGGCACGGAAACATTTCTTTCCCAGCTTAACTTAATTTTATTTTGCAGTGCCGTTCCAATGGCTGATATTACAACTAAAACAGATTTGCTGGTGCTGCGGCTGAAAGGACGGATTTGAATATCTTTTCCAACAACGTCTACGTGCATTAAGCCGCTGTCTGTTTGAACAATACCTTTTATCCGAAAGCTGTCTGCCATAATATCTTTAAGAAAGACGTTAATTCCGTCTTTATTCACCAAGCCGGAAAAGCTAAGGAGGAAATGTTTCGGACGCTCATTGTCGATAACAATTCTTTCGGTGCATATTTTTTCCGGCAAAAGCAGGTTAACTGTAAATAGCTGAGGGCTTACCTTGCCAAAGGTTGTTTCTTCAATTGGAGCAGTGGCGTTTAAGAGTTTTAGCTCCTTTATAATGTTATCCTTTTCGCCGGGTTTTAATAAATCTGTTTTGTTTAATATTAGGTAGTCACTTTGAACTACCTGCTCGTCAACGGCCATAAGCGCTTTTCTAAGGGTTGGGAATGTAGTAGGGTCGATTATGTCGATCATGCCGCAGTATTCATAAAAGTCGCCGGATATTTTCTTCAAGTCTTCCAGCATATTTGTAAGGGAAACAGGGTTTGCAAGGCCGGACGTTTCCACAATAAGTATGGAAAGAGGAAGTTTTGTATATGCCCGAAGCGTCTCGACAAATTTATGTGATAGGCAGCTACAAAAAATCTGGCCATCGTTTAGCTGGCTTATTTCTATGCCGTCGCTTTCGATTATTTCTCCGTCTATGCTTACTTGACCGAATTCGTTAATAATAAGCCCGATTTTTTCTTTTGGTAAATGGCAAGGTAGGTTTTCTAAAATGTATTTTATAAGTGTGGTTTTTCCCGAGCCTAAAAAACCTGTCAAAAAATAAAGCTTTATTTTTTCCATTATAATACTCCTTTCGGGGACTTAACTACAAATATTTTAACACATTGATTAGGTGGGTTCATTATAAATATTTATAGTTTTTTGTAATATATTGCAAACTTGTATTTATTTGTGGATAGGCGTATAATAAATATAATTTTTAAGTGTTTTTCAGCGGGAGTGGTTTGCTTGGATTTATTTGAAAAACTTACAATATTAGCCGACGCAGCAAAATATGATGTTGCTTGTACGTCCAGCGGCGTTGATAGAGACGGCGCTGCAGGCAGCATAGGCAGCGCCGTTAAGGCTGGAATTTGCCATACCTTTTCGGCGGACGGCAGATGTGTTTCTCTTTTGAAAATTCTTATGAGTAACGTTTGCGTCTTTGACTGTAAATATTGCTGTAACCGTGCTTCAAATGAAACACCAAGAGCAACCTTTACCCCGAAAGAGCTAGCAGAGCTTACTATCAGCTTTTACAGGCGCAACTATATCGAGGGCTTGTTTTTGAGCTCCGGTGTTGTCCAAAACCCTGATTATACTTGCGAGCAGCTTATCAGCGGCCTTGAAATACTACGTAATGAATATCGTTTCAGAGGGTATATTCATGTTAAAGCGATACCCGGGGCAGACGACAGGCTTATACAAAGGTTAGGTATGCTGGCGGATCGTATGAGCGTAAACATTGAGTTGCCTTCTGAAAAAAGCCTGAAGCTGTTAGCGCCCCAAAAGAACAAGGGCACTATTCTTCGTCCTATGGAGCTTATAAAAACAGGTATTCAGCAAAACAGCACCGATTTGGTTAAATACAGACATGCAGAAAAGTTTGTTCCTGCCGGTCAAAGCACTCAAATGATTATCGGCGCAACACCTGATACTGATTTTCAGATATTAAACCTTACCCAAGGCTTATATAGAAAATTTAATCTTAAAAGAGTGTTTTTCTCAGCTTATATTCCGACTTTAGAGGATAAGCTGCTTCCGGCCGTTGATACTAAGCCGCCGCTTTTAAGGGAGCATAGGCTTTATCAGGCCGACTGGCTTCTTAGGTTTTACGGCTTTGATGCCGCCGAGCTGTTGGACGAAAGTAATCCCGACTTCAATCAGATTTTAGACCCAAAATGCAACTGGGCCGTTAACCATATGGAGCAGTTTCCAATAGAGATAAACAGTGCGCCTTATGAAACGCTGCTGCGTGTGCCGGGGATAGGCGTAAAGAGCGCTCAAAGAATTGTTGCGGCAAGGCGTACAGGAAAGCTGGATTTTACCGGGCTGAAAAGAATCGGCGTTGTTCTTAAAAGAGCACAGTATTTTATACTATGTAATGGAAAAATGCTTGAAGGTCTTAAGGTTACTGAAAGTGGAGTACTTAGGGCGCTTATGTCCGATAAAAGTGTTGCGGCTATAAACCAGCCGGAGCAGCTTTCGCTTTTTGACAACGAAGAGCTTA
>CAZEYG010000225.1:0-4174 GCA_964516575.1 uncultured Defluviitaleaceae bacterium | reverse complement strand
TAGAGCATCGCCTTGCCAAGGCGAGGGTCGCGAGTTCGAATCTCGTCTCGTGCTTTTAAAGCTCATATCCAAAACATGGGATATGAGCTTTTTGATTTTCTTATTCTAACCATCTGGAATTTTATCCTTGACTTATCCAAATCATATGCTATAATCTTTAATAATTTAGAATAACGTAAATACTATGAACGTGCGAGTAGCTATGTTTTTCCCGCCAGAGATTAAGCGTCACGGGCTGAAAGCGCTTTTCGATGAAATATATAGTGAAGTTCCCACGGGAGTTGGCTTTTAGAACATAAGCCTTGCCTTATAAGTAAAAAAGCCCGGTTAAGTCCGTTATAGCTTTTAAGTGCCTGTATAAGCCTTTATTTTATGCAGGAATTTGGGTGGTACCGCGTAGTTTTGCCTTCGTCCCTTTTGGAGCGAAGGCTTTTTTACGTAATCCTATTCGGAAAGGAATGTTCGTAATGAAAGAAAAGCTGGATAACATACGGCAAATGACTATTGACAGCATTAAAAAAGCTGGGGATTTAAAAACCCTTGATGATTTAAGGGTTAAAGTCCTTGGAAAAAAGGGTGAGCTTACCGCTTTGCTGAAAGGCATGGGCTCATTAAGCCCCGAGGAACGGCCTAAAGCCGGGCAGATGGTTAACGAGCTTCGTGAGTTTGTCGAGAATTGCCTTGATGAAGCAAAAAAGACTATTACCTCCGCTGAACAAAATATACGGCTGGCAAGAGAAACAATTGACGTTACAATGCCGGGTAAATTTACCCCTATAGGCCATAAACATCCAATGACTACCGTTATGGACGAGATAAAAAGAATATTTATCGGCATGGGTTATGAAATAGCCGAAGGCCCTGATGTTGAAACAGATTATTATAACTTTGAAGCTCTAAACATACCAAAGGATCATCCGGCGAAAGACGAGCAGGACACGTTTTATGTTGAAGGCGGCTTTCTGCTTAGAACACAAACATCCTCTGTACAAGTTCGTATAATGGAAAAAGGCAAGCTGCCTATAAGGATTATTGCGCCGGGGCGGGTTTTCCGTTCCGACGAAGTAGACGCTACCCATTCCCCTGTGTTCCACCAGCTTGAGGGGCTTGTTGTTGACAAAAACATTTCAATGGGTGATCTTAAAGGTTCGCTAGCCGTATTTGCTAAAGAGCTTTTTGGCGAAAACACAAAGGTAAGATTCAGGCCTCATCACTTCCCCTTTACCGAACCCAGCGCTGAAATGGATGTTTCGTGTTTTGCCTGCGGAGGCGCGGGCTGCCGGGTTTGTAAACACAGCGGGTTTATTGAAATCCTGGGCTGTGGTATGGTGCATCCTAATGTTCTTAGAATGTCCGGCATAAATCCTGACGAATACAGCGGCTTCGCCTTTGGAATGGGTCTTGAACGTACAGCAATGCAGCGCTACAGTATTTCAGACTTACGTCTTATGTATGAAAATGACGTTAAGTTTTTAAAGCAGTTTTAAGGAGGGTTAGCTATGAATATACCAATGTCATGGTTAAAGCAGTATGTTGATATCGATTGCAGCTTAAAGGACTTTGAGCATGAAATGACTATGAGCGGCTCGAAGGTTGAAGGGACAACGTCTTTGGGGCGTGAACTAAAAAACGTTGTAGCTGGTAAGATTTTAAGCATAGAAAAGCATAAGGACGCCGATAAGCTGGTTGTAGCTATGGTTGATGTGGGTAAGGAAGCACCTGTGCAAATCGTAACAGGGGCAACAAATGTTTTTGAAGGCGCTTTTGTGCCTGTCGCCCTAGACGGCGCTGTATTAAGCGGAGGTAAGGAGATTAACGCCGGCGCTATAAGAGGCGTCCAATCTCAAGGAATGATGTGCTCAATAGAAGAGCTTGGGTATACAAGACAAGACTACCCGGAAGCGCCTGAAAACGGCATTTATATTTTTAGTGAGCCGCAAAAGCCTGGGGCAGACGTAAGGCCCATACTTGAGCTTTGTGACGACGTAGTTGAATTTGAAATAACATCAAACAGACCGGACTGCTTTTCTGTTATAGGCATTGCAAGAGAAGCCGCCGCTACTTTTAACATGCCGCTTAAATTCCCTGAAATCACCTTGAAGGAAGAATGCGGCGGGGACATTAACGAATTAATAGGCATTGAAATCAAAAACTCCGACCTTTGCCCTAGATATATAGCCAGAGTCGTTAAAAACGTAAGGATTGAACCGTCACCCCAATGGTTAAGGCATAGACTTACAGCCGCCGGGTTAAGACCGATTAACAACATCGTTGACATAACTAATTATGTTATGCTGGAGTTAGGCCAGCCTATGCACGCCTTTGATATAGACAACGTGACTAACCGCAAAATAATCGTAAGGAACGCCTTAAAGGATGTAGTATTTACAACCTTAGACGGTGCGGAGCGTAAGCTGGACGAATCAATGCTTGTAATCGCCGATTGCGACAAAGCCCTTGCAATAGCCGGGGTTATGGGCGGCGAAAACTCAAAAGTTACGGAAAACGCCAACGGCATTCTTTTTGAATCTGCTAATTTTAACGGCGCTAATATTCGCTTAACATCTAAAAAGTTAGGTTTAAGAACAGATTCATCAGGTAAATTTGAAAAAGGCATAGACCCCAACCTAGCGCTTATTGCTGTTAACAGAGCGGCTCAGCTGGTTGAAATCCTTGGCTGCGGTCAGGTTGTAAAGGGTTATGTTGATTGTTACCCAAAGGTAAGAAATAGGTGGACTGTTAAGTATAATCCCGATAAGATTAACTCACTGTTAGGTACGAGTATTCATCCTTCGGACATGGAAAAATATTTAAGCAGAGTAGAGATTAAAGCTCATGATGGCGTCGCCGAAATACCTACATTCCGCCCTGATGTAGAAACAGAAGCGGATATTGCCGAGGAAATAGCCAGACTCTACGGCTACGACAAAATAGAGCCTACCCTTGCAACAGGCACACCAACCGTTGGCAAAAAAAGCAGCAGCCAACTTATGGAGGATGCCGTTAAAGAGTATATGGTTTCTGCCGGATTATGCGAAGCTATGAACTATTCCTTTGAAAGCCCTAAGGTTTTCGACAAGCTGTGCATACCAAATAACAGCCCCTTAAGAAATACCGTAAATATAATAAACCCGCTGGGTGAGGATTTCAGCGTTATGCGTACAACCACCGTAAACGCAATGTTAACTTCCTTATCGGTTAATTTCAACAGACGTAATGAAGATGTTGGGCTTTTTGAAGTGGCTAAGGTTTATCTGCCTAAAAACCTCCCCCTTAAGGAATTACCTGACGAACCTCTGACTCTTACTATCGGCCTTTACGGTAGGTTTGATTTTTATAGTATTAAGGGCATTATTGAGCAGCTTTTCAATATACTTGGTATAGACAACGCTTCCTTTTCACCTGAAAAATCCGTGCCATATATGCATCATGGGCGTACTGCTTCAATCAGTTTAAACGGGGATTGCATAGGTCTTGTTGGCGAAGTCCACCCGACAGTAGCCGAAAATTATGACATAGGAACTAAAGTATATTTAGCTGCAATAAACTTAAACAAAGTATTTGCAGCTTCTAATCTAGTCAAAATCTATAAGCCCCTTGCAAAATATCCGGCTGTTAAAAGGGATATTGCCGTACTGGTAGAGGATTCCGTAACACATGCGGATATACAAAACGCCATCAAAAACAGCGGCTCAGACGAAACCCTTAGAGGCATTGAGCTGTTTGATATTTATAAAGGCAAGCAGATTAAAGAAGGTTATAAATCAATGGCCTACAGCATTTATTTCCGTGCAGATGACAGAACTCTTACAGAAGAGGATGTAAACAAAAACATGCAGAAAATATTATCTGCTCTTGAGGAGAAAGCCGGTGCTTCTCTTAGATCGGAATAACTCAACAGATTTCATTTTTTTAAGCTGATATATGTTTCTCCGTCCTCCAAAACAGCCATGTAGAATATTTTGTTGATATCATTAATGTTTAAGCCCTTTTGTGAAAGCTGGTTTTCTAACCAGCTTTCATTTAACCCGATTTCTTTCAAATTATGTTTTATTATTTTGCCGTCGATAATTATATCCGTTGGCATATATTTAAGAGGTTGTGTTTTAATATTCATATCTGCTTTTGTGACACTATCCAATAGGGGTTTTTTTAATATACTTAACTTGCCGTG
>CAZEYG010000224.1:0-4185 GCA_964516575.1 uncultured Defluviitaleaceae bacterium | reverse complement strand
TTTTCTTCTGTCCGGCTTGACCCATCCTCTGTTACCCCTATGGGCACAAGCATTTTGACGCTTATTTCCATTACTTTTATAAGTTCATTATCCGTCACAACCTTAACAGCAAAGGTTGATTTTTCTATTGTAATATCATTGTCCCCTGGAACGGGATAGAATAAATATTCGTCTCCACCATCACCACAATCCGTAAATTTACTACAATCATAAAACCATTTGCCGGTTTGCTTATGGAACACGTCAATCCGGCCGTTTTCAGCCTTAACGATAAAGAATTGGTTTTCCATAGTGTCTTGATTTACTGCTTTTGTTTCAGCCGATTTATCCTGCTTGTTGTATTCAGGAATAATTTTAAAAGTTTTATACCCCATTGGTGGCACTTCTTGGGCAAAAAACGTAAAATCCAACCTATGCCAGTAAAAGTCGTGGGGCTGTTTTTCTTTATAATGGCATAACTTTCGCTCTAAACCGCTTTTGTTTATGACCGCTTTGTAACGGTTCCCCTGGGTGTCCTCAAGTATAAGTCCCGTTGGCATAGGTAAATTTTGGCCGCTGTCGGCAAACGTAGCCCTATTAAACTTAGGATAATCCAAATAGCTGGCAACCCTTGGAAAAAGCCACGCCGTGCCGGTTACAACTTCGTTTCTTTCGTAAGTAGAGGGATTAAAGACATAAACGTGATTATCGTCGGAAGGTTTAACTCCGTCAAATATTATTTCCTGTAAGGCTTTATTAAGCAGTCCGTTTCCGATTTGGGACGCTAAGTTAAAGCGGGTTTCCATTTCCTTATGCACTTCATCTATGCTGCAGCCTGTAATACTGTCATGAGGATGATTTTTTAATATGTATTTCCAGCCGTGGATTAATTGAGCCGCCGGGTAACTTGAAGCCTTAATTATCCGGCTTATTGAGCAAAAGGGCTCGGTGTATTTCTCAAAAAGGTTTTGAACATAACTATTCATCTGTTTTAAATACATTCTTGTAGAAAGAGTGCCTTCCAAAAGCGACATTTTCCCGTTTGAATAAAGGGGCCCCGTATGCTTTTGAAGCTCATGCTCCTTTAGCCGCTCTTTAAGCTCCGCCAAAAACTCCGGCATTGATGAATGGTGTATTGTTACGTTGTCCGTTAATGTATTGACCTTTTTAATCATCTTAGGCACAAAATCCTGAGGCTCCAAATGATCCCGACCGTTCATTATTGGTATAATCTCTGTTGTGGACGTATGCTTATAATGCTCTATTACATTTTCAATTCTGCTTAAAAACAACTGGGCGTTGTTTGGCAAATTAGGGCAGTTTCCATAACCGTAAAGCAGGTGTAACCCTAATATTTGACTGCCGTCAGGTCCTTCCCAAATAAACTCGTTTTTCTTGATTTCACTAGTCAGCCCACGCCAAAACAGTATCTCGGATAACCCAAGGCCTTTGTATATTTGTGGTAATTGGGACGGATGACCAAATGCATCCGGCGCATAACCGACATTCATTTTTCCTCCAAGCTGTTTGCATATATTATGGCCCAGCAAATAGTTTCGGAAATGAGCCTCGCCGGAAATTAACATTTGATCCGGCAAAACGTACCAGGGTCCTATAAGTATTCGTCCGGCTTTTATAAGCCTCCTAAGGCGTTCCTTGTTTTCAGGCTTAACCTCTAAATAATCCTCTAAAAGCACAGTATGCCCATCCAACATAAAGGCATGGAAATCATCGTCTGATTCAATAATATCCATCAGCCTGTCAATAGTATCAATCAAACGAAGCCGAAACTCTTCAAATGTAAAGTACCATTCTCTGTCCCAGTGTGTATGAGAAATAACGTGAGCCTTGTATTTGTTTTGCATTTGACGCCTCCATAAGTCATATTTCAATGAATTTTCTTGCAAGAGCTTCTAGCAACCATCGCCGGCTGTAATACTATTTCTTTATAATTGTCCTTACTATCTCCGTTAATCTTTTCAAACAACAAATCCGCCGCTTGTCTGCCCATTTCATATTTTGGCTGGGCAACGGTTGTCAGCGGAGTAACAAAAAACCTAGTAAAGTCGTCGTCGTTGTAGCCGATTATTGAAACATCCTCAGGAATCGATAACCCTGATTGAAAAAATGCACTGTAGCAGCCCATCGCAAGGCTGTCGGTAAAGGCAAAAACAGCAGTAAAATCTGGCCGGCCTTTATCTAAGAGCTGCTTTGTGGCATGAAAGGAATATTCCCTCGAATAGTCCAACGGCTTATTATAACTGATGTCGCAAACGACTTTCAGGCCATACTCCTTAAGAGCACTTTCAAAGCCCTCCCCTCGATAGCGAATTGAAGATGCATTTTTAGCGTATCCTTTACACACGGCAATTTTTCTATGACCCAACTCATATAAATATTGAGCGGCAAGCCGCCCGCCTTCAACATTATCGGAAACAACTCTGTCGGCCGGAAACCCAGTCAGATATTTATCTACAAAAACAATCGGTATCCCGTGAAGCCTTAGAGCTTTATATATGCCGATATTATCCGGCGACAAAGGCGCCGAAATGATGCCGTCTACTTGATGTTCAATTAAGAGCTTAATATAATTGTTTTCTTTAATTGGGTTTTCGTCTGAAGAGCCTAAAAAAATTGCATACTTCTTTTCAATTGCATAATCCTCAATACCCTTAAATATTTGGGCATAAAAGTGCCCGGAGAATAAGTTTGAAAACAATACTCCGATTGCTTTAGAATTTTTCGAGCGTAATGCGCTTGCGTGTTTGTTTGGCTTATAATTCAGCTCCTTTGCAGCCTCCATTACTCTATTAACTGTTTCCTTCTTGATTCTGTCTTTTCCGTTTAGCGCCCTAAAGGCAGTAGTACAGGACACTCCCGCTAGTTTAGCTACATCGGATAATTTTGCTCGCATAATATCACTCCATCAGTCTGCGAAATCGATTACGCAAATAGTGTAGCAAAATATAATATAAAAAGCAAGAATTATTTCAATAACATCTAAAATACAAAACGAGAGCCCCATTTAACATGGCACTCTCGTTTAATCTCAAATTTAAGCTCTTAATCTAATATATAAACAATAACATCCCTACGGCCAAACTCTAGCGCTTCTGAAAGTGATTCAAAAAACAAGTCAATTTTGTTGCCCTTTATAGAGCCGCCGGTGTCTGCTGCAAGAGCATATCCATATCCCTCAATATAAAGCTTTGTGCCTAGGGGGATGAAATCAGGGTCTACCGCAACAATCCCTGGGGCGACTTCCATACCGGTAGCTGTACGGCCATAACCCTTGCTGCCTTGCTTTTTGCCGGTGGATTGGCTTGTATAAGCGCTTGCGCTCATTGTAACAGGGGTTAATTCGGCAAACTTTTCAGGGTCAGGCTCAAGAGTACCACCCATTCCGGCCAAAATAATCCTGTCTACAGGTTCTTTTATAACTTCTTCACTAATAATTTCACTTGTAATTTCATTCTCGTTTTTAGTTATCAGATAGATTATTTTCTTTTGCCCATTCTGACCCTCTTGGCTTATAATTTCCGTGCCACCCTCAATATCAAAGGACAACTCAAAAATTGTTTCAAAAGGTAATTCAACAAGTTCTTCTTCCTCAAATATTTGAGGTTTAACAGCCTGGGGTTCAGCAGCCTTAACCGCCGATTTTAAGGTTCTTGTATCCACAACCTTCCCCACTTCAATAAGCCTAACAATCTGACCTGAGACCAATGGGTGCTCCGGCGCTAAATCCTCCAAAGCATATTTGATTTTCCGTTCATCTGTTAATCTTTCTACAAGAACACTAGCCGGGAGCCACTTTTCGACTTTTATAGTTTCTGATTTTATGACTTCTGAGCCATACAAAAATTCAAGACTTACATAAACGCCACGGTGAATAGTGATTTTCTTAGGTGTGTCTCCGGCCAAATCAGGCATAGCCACAGAATCTGTCAGAGGTAAGTCAATCACGTCTTTATCTTCTAAAATAATGTTTTGTTCATCTAAAAACTCACCTATAGTTTTTTTATCAGTCTTGTAAGTTGAAACAACTCCTTTGTCCTCAACTAAAATCGTGAGCAGTGAATTACTAAAAGCACTGGCTGTACCGGCAAATATCAGCGCCAACGTCAAAGCAGCAACAAAAGGTCTTAATAATTTAATCAATTTAAACCCTCCCTTATACAAGGCTTAACATCTGAAATTAAGCCT
>CAZEYG010000223.1:0-4190 GCA_964516575.1 uncultured Defluviitaleaceae bacterium | reverse complement strand
CTATGAAAGCAGCGGAACTGGCCGAACATAATGTAACCGCAAGCGTTCAGGGCCTGCCATTGGAAGAAAGGCTTATCGCTATTATTGCAATGTTTGTGCTTACAATAATATTCATGCCGGCCTTTTCCTTACTTATGCTTTACTTTGTAACATACAATAAAAAAAGAAACTTAAAGCAGGCTCTTAATACAACCGGAAATTCTGAGGATGGTGCGTCGGTCAGCCTTACCTACCCGGCTAAAAGCAGCAGCAAGGTTTTCGGCGGAGCCTTTTGGGCCGTAATAATTATTTTTGCGGCATTTATGGCACTATATCTGATATTATCAGCGGGTGTTGCTTTATAAAAAGGGGCGGCTTTTATGACTGATGAGCTTAATAAACTGGAGCAAATAATAAACGACAGCAATAACATAGTATTTTTCGGTGGAGCCGGTGTTTCAACTGAAAGCGGCATACCTGATTTCAGAAGTATTGACGGTTTGTATTCCCAAAAATACAAGTATCCTCCTGAAACAATGCTGTCCCATAGCTTTTTTATGACAAACACAGCGGATTTCTATGAGTTCTATAAAAACAAGATGCTGTTTTTGGATGCTAAACCAAACAAAGCTCATAAAAAACTGGCTTCCCTTGAGGCTAACGGTAAGCTAAAAGCTGTTATAACCCAAAATATTGACGGACTCCATCAAAGGGCCGGAAGCACTAATGTCTTGGAGTTACATGGCTCTGTCTACCGGAATTACTGCATGGTCTGCGGAAAGTTCTATGGAATTGATACTATTGTACAAACCGACAGCATACCAAAATGTTCATGCGGCGGTATAATAAAACCTGATGTTGTGTTGTATGAGGAAAGCTTAAACAATTTAACTCTTGAAAAAGCAACCCACTATTTATCCAAGGCTGATGTTCTTATTATCGGCGGTACTTCCTTGGGTGTTTATCCGGCAGCCGGGCTTGTAAGCTGCTATAGGGGAACGAAACTTGTCTTAATCAACAAGACTCAAACACCAATGGACAACCTAGCAAGCCTTAGAATATCCTGCAATATAGGAGAGGCGCTTGATTTTTAAGGTTAAAAACTAATTCAGGAGGTTAAAATGCGGAAATGTTTTATTTCACCGTCTAAATATGTTCAAGGTGAAGGCGAGCTTAAAAACTTAGGTTATTTTATAAAAACCTTTGGTAAGTCTGCGCTTTTGGTGGCAAGCAAAAGCGGGGTTAACCGTGTAAGATTAAGCCTTGATGAAACGTCAAAAAAATATGGCGTATCTTTTATTGAAAGTGATTTCGACGGAGAATGTACAACACAAGAGGTTTTAAGACTTAAAGCCCTGTCCGAAAAAAATAATTGCAGTTGTATAGTTGGTCTAGGCGGCGGAAAAGCAATTGATGCAGCAAAATGCGTTGCAAATGGCGGCCCTATTATCATTGTTCCGACAATTGCTGCGACTGACGCTCCTACGAGCAGCTCATCAGTTTTATACACCGAAAACGGCGTTGTAGACCATTTTGAGAGTTTCAATCAAAGCCCCAGCGTTGTTTTGGTTGATACTGAAATTATTGCAAGCTCTCCGGTTAGGCTTTTAGTATCGGGCATGGGCGACGCATTAGCTACATATTTTGAAGCACGAGCTACGGAACGCTCATATTCAGAGGTTTTTGCCGGGTTTTCATGCGGCTCTGCCGACAATAGCTGCCCTCCGGCAAAACAAACCAAAACAGCAATGGCGCTGGCTAGGTTATGTTATGAAACGCTTCTAGCCGACGGCTTAAAGGCAAAACAAGCATGTGAGCTTAATATCGTTACGCCGGCTCTTGAAAACGTAGTCGAAGCAAACATCCTTCTTTCCGGCTTAGGTTTTGAAAGCGGTGGTCTTGCTGCCGCCCATTCAATCCATAACGGCCTTACCTTAATCCCCCAATGCCGCGATACCTATCACGGGGAAAAGGTTGCCTTTGGAACGTTATGCCAGCTTATGCTGGAAAATGCGCCTTTAGAAGAAATTGAAGCTGTTTTAGCTTTCTGCCTAAGCATTGGCCTGCCGATATGCTTTGAAGATTTAGGAGTTAAATCGGTTTCTGACCATATGATTATGGAAGCGGCGAAAAGAGCTTGTGCCCCTGGGGAGGCAATTCACGGTATGCCTTTCCCAATTAGACCGGAAGCTGTTGCCGCCGCAATTTTAGCTGCCGATAAAATTGGCAGTCACTATAAGTGTTTAAATACATTTAAAAACAAAATATAGGATGGTGTGTTATGAAAAATAAAATTCGTGACAGAATAACGGCCATTAGCGGCGAGGTTATTTCAATGCGCCGCTGGATTCATCAAAACGCCGAGATTTCTTTTAAGGAATACAAAACATCGGCATACATCGAGGAACGGTTAAAAAGCTTTGGCGGCGGTCTAATCATCAACCGCCCTACCCCAACTAGCGTTGTTGCAGTGCTGAAAACTAACAAACCCGGCCCTGTTATCGCTATCCGGGCGGATATTGATGCGCTTCCTATGAAAGAAATAAACGACCTTGAGTTTAAAGCCCTTGACGAAAACGCTATGCATTCCTGCGGCCATGACGGACATGCGGCTATATTATTAGGCTGTGCAAAACTTTTCCTGGAAATGAAAGATGACCTTTCTGGCGAACTGCGTTTTGTTTTCCAACATGCAGAAGAAGTTCCCCCCGGCGGCGGCTGCGAGCTTATAGCTGCCGGAGTTATGAACGGTGTTGACGAAGTTTTTGGTATGCACCTTGTCTCTGTTTTGCAAACAGGTCAATTCGGCGTTAAACCCGGAGTTTTAACCTCTGCCACAGACGGCTTCACAATAATCGTAAAAGGCAAAGGCGGCCATTCCTCCATGCCCTATGATTGTATAGACCCTGTTATTGTTGGCGCTGAAATTATTTCAAGCCTGCAGACTATAATATCCCGTCGAATTAAAGCAAGTGAACCGGCAATTGTTTCCGTATGTAACGTAGAGGCAGGCTCAGCGTATAATATCATACCTCATACAATGAAGCTCTGCGGCTCTATTAGAACGTATACAAACGAAACCCGTGAGCTTATAAAAAGCGCAATAAAACAAATATCCGAAGGCATAGCTGCCGCCCATGGCGCAACAATCGGTTTTGATTATTTATACGGATATGATTCCGTATATAATGACGAAGAGCTGACACAAGCGGCCGTTCAGGTTATTGAAGAAAACTTTGGCAAAGAAGCCGTCCAGTATATAGAAGCAATACCAGCAGGAGACGATTTCTCTGCCTATCATAAGGATTGCCCCGGTTTCTTCATCGAAATAGGCGCCGGCAATATCAAAAAAGGCATAACATCACCTCATCATAACCCAAATTATCTTTTAGACGAGGATGCACTTGCCCTTGGTATTGAATTTATCATGAAGCTGATTATTAAACGAATGGGGATATAATTATGCCTGACAGCACAATAACAGTAACAGCAACCTGCAAGGACTCGCCGCGGACAGTGATTAAAAGCGGTAGTTTTAGCTGGATAATTGACGAGCCTCCTCTTTTCGGCGGTAAAAACGAAGGTCCAAGCCCAGTAGAAACCCTTTTAGCCGCTATAGCTGGATGCATACCTGCTATCGGCCAATGGGTTGCAAATGAACAAGGGATAAAAATAAACCATATTCAAGTTGATGTTAATGGCGTTATAAACGCTGATAAGTTTTTTGGGGAAAACGATAAGTTACGTGCAGGCTTTAGTAACATAACGGTTAAAATTAACGCTGATGCCGATTGGTCAAAAGAGCAAAAGAACCTTTGGTTGTCCGAAGTAAAAAAACGCTGCCCTGTTATAGACAATGTGGAAAATTCAACGCCCATAAGCGTAGAATTTCTAAGTACTTGTTACGTTTAATATTTAGCTGAAATATGAAGGGTTGTGCATAATTTGATCGGCAAAAAGACCAAGCCTATTGGATACTTGCTTAAAATTCTTAACATAAAACCCTGCGCTTTGGCAAAAGCTATTCACGTGGACAGAACTAACATCAGTAAATGGATATCCGGCGCAAGACCTTTTGACTCAAGCTCACCCCATTATGAGTCTGTAGTTAATTTAATAATAGAAGAAAATAGCAAAAAAAATCAGAGCACCTTAGAAAAATTTTTCAGTAATATTTATACCTTTGATTCAAGTTCAAATTATTTAAGAAA